>NZ_MUFE01000007.1:0-197071 GCF_001995415.1 Salinivibrio sp. AR647
GTGATAGCTACTCATCACAAGAGAAATCGCATGGACGTTTAGAAACACGATGTGCACTCATCAATACCGATTTAAGTGTATTAGGTGATTTGGCTTATGATTGGCCTGAACTAAAAACGATGGGCATCATGGTGAGTGTTCGACAAGAAGGCAAACACGCCGACGAATCCGATATTTCTTTGCGCTATTATGTAAGTTCAAAAGCACTGACAGCGAAAGAGCTTCATGATGCCACTCGCTCGCACTGGTTAATTGAATCAATGCACTGGTAGCTCGATGTTGGATTAAAAGAAGATGCATGTCGAATTAGGGTAGATGACCGAGCTGAAGTTTTTGCACGAATAAGGCAAATGGTTTTGAATTTATTAAAGCAAGAGAAGAGTTTCAAAGCCGGCTTTCAACGCAAGCGAATGATGTGCGCGATGGACCAAGAGTACTTAGCGACCGTGCTGGGAAGCCTTTCATGACGCGGATGTTCATGCGTTTTCCGTGAACGCATGAAAATTCGCGGCATGCCCGGGGTGGCGACTTAATGACTAATCTGTCACTTAAGGCTAAAAACCGTGCGCCATGCCATATTTATTAATTAAAGTAAGTGAAAATAAGGGTTCGATTTGTTGATCATTTACAGTGCTATTAAATAGTATCCTAACGTTTATGACATTAAGATGAAAAAAGGTAAATGTTGCTTTTCCAATTTCTCCATGTCTTTTACCCGGACTCACTAGGTTTTAAGTTTTCTATTTTTATATCTTTTTCTTTAATGATCTTCTAATTACTCACTGGTTAACTTAATAGAAAATGGAGAGCTATGCTTTAATTTTTTTGAATCATCGGTAGGCTGCTGTTAAACATGTTGAGTTTATATTTATCTTAGGTTATTATGCAAGTTTTAGTGATTTTTTATATTGTTTTAGGGCTTTTTGCATCTCTTTCTTATGTTAAAAATGTTGACGGGTACTTTTCAAACCTTCCGGTTAAGAAATGTATTTCTATTTGTTTTTTATTATTCTTTGTCTTGTTTGTTTCATCTAGATCGCCCCAACACCCTGGAGATACAGAAGTTTATTTAAGGTTGTTTGACTATTTGTCGAAATTTGATCTTTTTAATATTCCAGATAATTTTAGAGTAGAGAGTGGGTTTCTATTACTCACTCATATTATTAGTAGAATATCTTCTAGCCACAGTGTATACATGTTGGTAATCGCTCTAACGCAAGTTGTATTGTGGTACTTTTGTTTTAATATTTGGGTGGCAAGACGTAATGTTTTAATTGCTGTAGTTATCTTTTGCTCTTTATTTACATCTTATAATTTAGGTGGAAATGTTCTAAGGCAAGGTATAGCCTTACCTATTGCAATTATATCGTTAAAGTTATTGTTGGAGCGAAAGGTATATGCTGGTCTTTTATTATTGCTATTTGCAAGTTTTTTTCATAAGTCTGTTTTTATTATACTGGCATGTTGGATTGTGAGTATAGAAAGGCTGGAGGTTAAATTTTATTTCCTTACATTCGGTATAATTACTGTTTTATCGTTAACTGGTTTGTTTAATAATATAGCTTCTTACATTGCATTAGATTCATCTTCATACTCTCATTTGATTAGAGAAGGCCCAATGGAGAGTTATAAAATAGGGTTTAGGATTGACTTTTGGCTACTGAGCTGTGTTCCTCTTTTTCTCTATTTTTTATTGAAGGTTAATGAGCGAGTGAAGTTTTCAAATGTTATTAAAGTATATCTCACGTTATTTTCAGTTTTTATTATAGCTTTTGAGATTCCATACTCCGATAGAGTTGGGATTTATTTGTGGTCAATGATAGCTATATTGGTCCCTCTTTTTATAGGTTCGTATCAGTTTAAAATTTTTAATTCTGAATTTTTTACGATATTTCTGTCAATTGTTCTTGGTTTTTTGTTTTTTCAGTATTATCCGGTTATGAACATGAGTTTTTATTTTAATGAGATAATTTGATTTTTACTTGCAGTGGCGTATACACCCTATGATTAAAAATAATATACCATTAGTTAGTGTTGTTATAACAACATATAATAGGTTAGAGCTTTTGGAGAGAGCGATTGACTCTGTACTTAAACAAGACTACCCACACCTTGAAATTATAGTTAGTGATGACTGTTCTGACGTTGATGTTATGGCGCTTGTTGAGAGAAAAAAGAAGTATACTTCAATCCCAATTCATTACCGTAGAAACGACTCTAACCAAGGAGCTTGTTACTCAAGAAATGAAGGAATAAAAATGTCCTCAGGTTTTTTTGTGGCAGGTCTTGACGATGATGATGAGTTTACTTCAGATAGAATTTCTTATCTTGTTAGTCATTACAATCCTAAATATTCTCTAGTGACATCGAACACTTTGGTCGTTTCAAAACAAGGTATAAAATCTCTTTTTTCTAAAAAAAATAAACGAGAAGTCTATTACAAGGATTTTTTATGGGAAAACATGATTGGAACACAAGTGTTAACTGAGCGGAGTCGTTTCTTAGATATTGGTGGTTTTGATACCAACCTTACGTCCGCTCAGGATGCTGATATGTGGATAAGGTTAATAAAGGAATATGGACCCGCTCTTCGTTTGGGTCAAGAGAAATATATTTTACATACTGAGCATGAAGAGAACAGAATTTCTGTTTCTGAAAATAAGCTAAAGGGTCTTAGTGATTTTCACAAAAAGCATTCATGTAACATGTCAAACTCACAGATAAAGTACTCCCGTTTTAAATATCAAAGGTGGTCAAACAATCTAACTTTTCTTGATCTCCTCAGATTAGACTTCAATTGTTTGATTTTTGTTTTTAAGAAAAAACTAAAGCTCTTATAGGTGATGCTAAAGTTTGTTATCAAGTTATTGGTGATTAGATTGTGTTTTTAGTTGATTTAAATGATGAGAAAAAAGAACTTAGTAGTGCTGAAGCCCCTCGGTATCAGGATAGTTTTCCAGATATTGAATTGCCCTAAGATCTAGAAAAGGAGGGCTAATGGAGGACACTATGCCGAGATGTTAAGAAGAAAGAAAAGCGGCCATCCTCAAGAAACTGTTGCCGCCGAATAATAAAGCTGTCTCGGAAATTGCAGCCGAAAAACACATCAGCGAGGCGCTGTTGGTCAAATCATTCACCTAACGCTCTGATCCCAATGGGATTGCTCCCATCAAATCAACTACTAATAGGGTAAGCGGTTAATAAACCGGTGAACGCCTACTCGACATCACTGAGATCCACGCACCATGGCATCAGATCTGACATATCGTCCGATGGCGACCGCTTGGGTAATTCAGCGAACAGGTGCCGGAAGTAATAATAGGGATTGATGTCATTGGCACGGCATGTCACCACCAAGCTATACAGATTAGCACTCCAGGGAAAACGCATGAAGATCCGCGCCACGCCTGGGCTGGCAACTTAATGACTAAGTTGCCACTTACGACTGGAAACCGTGCGTTATGCCCTATTTATTAATTAAAATAAGTGAAAAAAAAGGATCAATTTGTTGATCATTTCCAGTGCGATTTAATGGTCTTCTAACGTTTAGGAGATTAAAAATGACAGAAGATAAAAGTCCATTTATGCATTTCGTTTCCATTGGAGACATTCGCCAAGAAGGTAAAGTTGAACATACGCTATCAGATATTATTTTGATAATGATTTGTGCGGTGTTGTCTGGTCATGATATCTGGAAAGGTATTAGTGATTATGGACNCAGTGCGATTTAATGGTCTTCTAACGTTTAGGAGATTAAAAATGACAGAAGATAAAAGTCCATTTATGCATTTCGTTTCCATTGGAGACATTCGCCAAGAAGGTAAAGTTGAACATACGCTATCAGATATTATTTTGATAAYGATTTGTGCGGTGTTGTCTGGTCATGATATCTGGAAAGGTATTAGTGATTATGGACGTAAGCAGCGTGATTTTTTATTACGCTTTGGCTTCTCAAGTAAAACATCAYCCTCGGCAGATACGATTGCAAGAGTGATGGGAGCCATCAGTACAAAAGCATTACAAAAAATCCTCATAGAATGGATGAAATCGTGTCATGAATTAACGGATGGTGAAGTAGTTGCCATTGATGGAAAAACACTGAGGGGTTCATATAACCGAGCAACAGACCAAGCTGSGATTCATATGGTTAATGCGTTCKCAACCGCAAATGGTGTATGCCTCGGACAGTCAAAAGTAAATAGTAAAACCAATGAGATCACTGAAATACCTAAGTTGCTGGAATTGCCCGACATTTCTGGATGTTTAATTACTATAGATTCCATGGGTTGTCAGCGAAAAATCGCACAGAAAATCATTAATAAAAATGCCGATTATTTGCTCGCTGTTAAAGGAAACCAAGGTAAGTTAGACAAAGCGYTTGATAAYTATTACCGGCCTTCAATGCTTCAAAACTTTGATGGTGATAGCTACTCATCACAAGAGAAATCGCATGGACGTTTAGAAACACGATGTGCACTCATCAATACCGATTTAAGTGTATTAGGTGATTTGGCTTATGATTGGCCTGAACTAAAAACGATGGGCATCATGGTGAGTGTTCGACAAGAAGGCAAACACGCCGACGAATCCGATATTTCTGTGCGCTATTATATAAGTTCAAAAGCACTGACAGCGAAAGCGCTTCATGATGCCACTCGCTCGCACTGGTTAATTGAATCAATGCACTGGCAGCTCGATGTTGGATTAAAAGAAGATGCATGTCAAATTCGAGTGGACGACCGAGCGGAAGTCTTTGCACGAATAAGACAAATGGTTTTAAACTTATTAAAGCAAGAGAAGAGTTTCAAAGCCGGCATTCAACGCAAGCGAATGATGTGTGCGATGGACTAGGAGTACTTGGCGATCGTGCTGGGAAGTTTTTCATGACGCGGATGTTCATGCGTTTCCCGTGGAAAATCTGCTCAGCTACCTTGAAACTTGCCGTTTTGAGTAGTTTAAGAGTTCATTTTTGAAGAAGAGAAAGCTAGTTTGAATATAATTAGAGACATAATACGTTTTATATTCGGTGCAGAAAATTACACTAGAATAAGATTTTTCCTCACACACCATTACTTTATTAATCGTGTTTCTCCCCAAACGTTTTCTGAAAAAATAATATCAAGAAAGCTTGACGATGATCCTAAAAAATACTCCTTATTTGTTGATAAGTATACTGTTAGGGAATATGTTGAAAGAAAAATAGGAAAAGAGCACTTAATTCCGCTTATCAAAGTAAAAAATTTTTTAGAGTTAACTGACTTTGATGACTTGCCCGATGAGTTTGTTCTGAAAACATCTAACGGTGGTGGCGGTAAAAATGTTCTCGTAGTAGAAGATAAGAATAAATTAGATTTCCACAAGGTGTGTTCTGATTTTAACCGGTATTTAAATATTAAAATGGGAGATATTGTTGACGAGCATTTTTATGATATTGAGCCGGCTTCAATAATTGTTGAAAAAATGATTAAGAACTCAGATGATACGCCACCTTTTGATTATAAAATTCATGTATTTGAAACTTACGAGGAGCCTGTAGCATTTATTCAGGTGGATAAAGACAGATTTAGCGAACATAAGCGTACTATATATAACGAAGATCTTACAGTAGCTGACTTTAAAATACAGCCAAAGTATGCTGATGTAGAAGATGACTTTGTTTTCCCTGATAACATATATGAACTTATAAGACTGGCAAAAGTACTAGCGAAAGGATTTGGCTATGTACGTGTCGATATGTACAGTGTTGACAATCATATTTATTTCGGCGAAATGACATTTTGCCATGGCAGTGGTTGGGAGAAAATTAAGCCCAGCGAATTTGACTGTAAACTAGGAAAACTTTGGATTAATAAATAAGAATATGTCAACAATTGCTATTACATCAAACACCAGTTGGTACCTCTACAATTTTCGAAAAAGCACTATTAAAGCGTTGATCAATAGAGGATATCAAGTCTACGCAATTGCACCCAAAGATAGGTACTCAGTAAAGCTCGAAGCGCTAGGTGCACAGTATGTGCCGATTGATATTGATCAGGGAGGGACGAATCCGATCAAGGATTTGAAAACCTTTGCTGGGTTCTTATCAATCTACAGAAATGTACGCCCCGACGTTGTATTGAACTTTACGCCAAAAAATAATATTTATAGCACAGTAGCTGCAAAGATTTTCGGTGGGAAGTCGGTAAATAATATTGCTGGCCTTGGGGCTATCTTTATCAATCAAGGTGTGTCAGCAACGATTGCAAAATGGCTATATAAATTTAGCCAACGCTTTGCGGATACAATTTTTTTCCAAAATGAAGATGACAAAGCGTTGTTTTTAGATAATCACCTAGCAAACCCATCGAGCACGGATCGGTTGCCGGGGTCAGGTGTGGATTTATCACGGTTTTCTGATCGCCCCAGCGATGATGACGGCAAGGTGCGGTTTTTAGTCGTAGCAAGAATGTTGTATGACAAGGGGATTGGTCATTATGTTGAAGCGGCCCGAAAGCTAAAAGCAGAATACGGTGATAGTGTAGAGTGCCGTTTGCTTGGATTTGTAGGGGTTAATAACCCAACAGCGGTAAGTAAAGAAGAGATGCAACAATGGGTCGACGAAGGTGTCGTTACTTATTTAGGTGTCTCCGACAAAGTCGAGGATGAGATGGCAGAGGTTGATTGTGTGGTACTGCCTTCTTTTTACCGTGAGGGAGTTCCGAAATCCTTACTAGAAGCGGGCGCGATGGGTAAGCCGATTATCACAACGGATAATGTGGGATGCCGCGAAACCGTTGACCATTCGGTCAATGGATATCTTTGTGAACCGAAAAGCACAGAAAGCCTCTATGCTGCGATGAAAGAAATGATTGAAGTAGGCCACTCGAAACGATTGATAATGGGACAGGCAAGTCGCGAAAAAATGCAAAGCACATTCGATGAAAAGATCATTATAAACAAATATATGGACGCAGTAGAAAGCGCACTAAAAGCCTAATAGCGTCAGTTAATTGGTTAGACAAACATAAGGAATTGACAATGAAATATCTTGTCACGGGTGCGGCTGGGTTTATCGGTAGCGCGACAGCAGAAAAGCTTTTGGCCGCTGGTCATCATGTTATTGGCGTAGATAGCCTGAATGACTATTACGATGTATCGTTAAAGCATGCGCGCCTAGCCCGTATYGAGCACCCAAATTTTACCTTCGAACAACTCGACATTGCCGACCGCGAAAAAATGGCAGCGTTGTTCGAGACGCATCAATTTGACCGCGTGATTCATCTGGCTGCGCAAGCAGGCGTGCGTTATTCGATTGAAAATCCCCGTGCGTATGCGGATGCCAACTTAGTGGGGCATTTGAACGTGTTAGAAGGCTGTCGTCAAACGAAGGTCAAACATCTCATTTACGCCTCGTCGAGCTCAGTTTATGGTCTAAATGCCAAGGTACCGTTTGAAACCTCGGACTCGGTAGACCATCCTGTTTCGTTGTATGCGGCTACGAAAAAGTCGAATGAGCTTATGTCCCATAGCTACTCGCACTTGTACGATATCCCGACTACAGGGCTTCGCTTCTTTACAGTATACGGCGCATGGGGTCGACCAGACATGGCGCCGTTTATTTTTATCGATAAGATTTTAAAAGGTGAAACCATTGATATTAATAACAATGGTGATATGTGGCGCGACTTCACTCACGTAGACGATATTGTTGAAGGCATGGTGCGTATTGCGGATGTTATTCCATCACGCAACAATGATTGGACCGTTGAAGCAGGCACGCCAGCTTCTAGCTCTGCGCCTTATGCCGTCTATAATATCGGTCATGGCTCACCGGTGAATTTAATGGAATTTGTTCAATGCATTGAGCGTACACTTGGTATTGAGGCGAAAAAGAACTTCCGTGAAATGCAGCCTGGTGATGTGTATCAAACTTACGCGGATACACAAGATTTATTTAAAGCGACAGGATATAAACCACAAGTCTCGCTCGAGCAGGGTGTGGCGGAGTTGGCGCAATGGTACAAGGCATTTTATCACGCAAAGTAGTTTGCAACGCCATCGATTACTAGCCATAAAAAAACCTGCTTTTTAGCAGGTTTTTTTATGGATTTTATTCGGGAGAGTTAACCATTAAGCGCATGTTCATGCTTATGTTGTTTTCTAAACGAACGCACGAAACGGGTAATACGCCAAACATAACTGAGCAGGGCAGCATAGAGTGCAAAGCAAAGTAAAAAGCTAATAAACATGATGCTTTCACTGATTTCAGCTAACTCGCCGTAAATACCAAAACCTGCAAACAGCGCCGCGAAGCTGCAGATAACCAACAAGGTTTGTTTAGAGCTTAGGCCTAAGCGTTGGAAAATATGATGTAGATGCTCGCGATCGGGCTTAAAGGGAGAGTGTCCGCGACGGATGCGACGGATCATAATAGCCGCCATATCCATGAGCGGAATCGCGATAAGCCACAAGCAAGTCACAGGGCGAATAGAAGCTTGCTGACCCGTTTGACTGGATAGCAGTAGGAACCACACCACGGTAAAACCGATCACCATACTGCCCGCATCGCCCATAAACACTTTGCGCTTACGCCCTAGCAGACCTAAGTTGAACAGTATGTAGGGGGCCATAATAACGATGATTGCGGTTGCTAAGTAGGCAAGATCATAGTGATTAACCGTGGTCATCATAAAGGCGACGCCGGCAAACGTAACAATGGATAAACCGCCTAATAGCCCATCAATGCCATCTACCATGTTAAAGGCATTAATCGCACCAATCACCGCGAAAATGGTAATAATGTAACCAGCAATACCCAAATCTATATTGCCTGTTCCTAATATATTGCCAATGGTACTTAACTCAATATTACCCACTTCAATCATTGCGATGGAGAGCAGCCCCTGGACAAGAAATCTGATTTTGTAGCTAATATCAAATCTGTCATCAAGAGCACCAATCGCAACCAGCACTAGAATACTAAGGCTGTATAAGTCTGTATGTGGGATCAGATCGGCGTTGTACCACATAAAGTACAATAATGATAAGCTTATCGATAATCCGCCGACGAGCGGTACAGCCCCTTGATGTAATTTCCTTGCATTGGGTTTGTCGACCAATCCAACGCGCTTTCCAATTGGGCGCATAATAAACAATATGCACGCCGACAATCCAAAGAGTATAGCCAACTCCGTTGTAGAAAAAGACACGGTTTTTCTCCCTATATAATTATCCGTCAATGATACCTGAATCACATAATGATATAAAGTTAGACAACATGTCTGAGCTTTTTTTATCCAGTTTTTGTTGGTTATTTAATCTAATTTTGCAGTGATGTCTCAGGTGTCATGAATAATGTAACAAGTGTCTCAATCATGATATTTTAATGATAAAAAAATAAATAAGCCCGCTAGACGCGGGCTTATTTATTGGACCAGGTTTTATTGGATAAGGCTTTATTGGATAGGACGCGACTGCCACGGTGAACGTGGATCGGTCAGTTCATAAAGTGGGTATTTGCGCCCCAATTGTTGTCCGCCATCGCGTTGCAGTGGCATCCACGAAATATTCGCGCGTTGGGTGCTCGGTTTAACCGAGAGTAAATCAAACGGAATCGAGATATAAAACCCTTTGGTAAAACTCCCTTCGCCAAACTCTTCGGCCGATAGATCGGTTTTGGTGGCAAATACACCGGCAATAATGCCGCTGTCAAATTGCTTAGAGGCATCAAGAGTGACACCTACATCATCGGTTAAATAACGCCCAGCGCTGATCTTTGCCAAGGTGCCGTCAAACAGCCCGAGTGGCTCTTGCCAATATAGGGTGGCGTGGCCAGTGGCTGTGCCGGTTTGTACTCGATAGCTTTGTTGATCTGCCTGACTATATTGCTGCTCTTGCTCAAATAAGCCAAACACACTGCCCGGCCGACGCTGTTTGACATAGTTGATATCGACACCAAGCGCAAAGGGACTATCGAACGGGCGATAGAGCACTTCGCCACCCACGCCGGCAAACATGTCTTCTAAATAGCCGCCGTACGCTTGGGTATACCAATGGTCACTGAAACGATCCATGTAAGTGAGCTGAAGATTGGTGACGCGAAATGTCTCGTCTAAATATTGGCGTGTGAGCGTACGGACACGTTTTAAATCGGTGCCATCGGATGGAACGGTGTAGTTAAACTTGTCGTAGTTATCGGTGATATTGGCATAAATGGCGCCCGAGGCGAGCCAGTGGTCGTTCATGCGCCACTCCGCCTGGCCAGTGAGGCCTAATGCATAGAGATAAAAGTCTTCCGACCCCCCAATGGATTGACGCAGCTTGGGTGCGAACCCTGCATTGAAGGTATCTAACTGATCACTGACTTGTGGCCCACTGGCAAACGTGTGGCCTGCCGACACGGTGCCAGATGCATCGTCAATGCTTGCCCCTAAATAATCATGACGGGCGACTTGCGTATACCGCTCGGCGTCGATCACGGTCTCTGTGAGGGCTTGACGTTGATTGGTTTCAATCACGTGATACCGTTTGGCATCAATACCGGTGTTGGCAATTAACCGGGCCGCTCTATCGTGCGCGGTAGTACGGTCCCGGTATTTTGTTTGTTCACCGGTCACGGTAACTTGCTCACCGTTATAATACACGCGGTTATCTTGATAGCCTGCGTTCGCAGCAAGCTGTTTACTCAGTTGTTGCCATTGGCTATCACTGAGAGTGTGAGTTGTATCTGCCGGTTGGTAAACAGCAATGGGATCATCTAACCAAAAAGGGTCGGCGTGATTAAAATTGTTGGCCAGTGTGATCCCGGCAGTAAAGGTGTTGCCACGCTCGTAACTTAAACGTACATCCGCCCACTGTGTGAGTTGATAAACCACACCAAGGTTCCAAGGGCTGTCGCTCGCTAACGGCGTGCCGGCCCGGCTGGTTGGAAAGTCGGAGCGATAGTCGTTGCCATCATATTCGAGTTTGAGTGATAGCGGGGCCCAGGGAGTCTGATAGGCCACACCGCCAAATAGCGACACGCAGCCAGAGAACATACGTTCAAGGTCAACGTTACCTCCGTTTCCTTTATAGCCGGTGTTGCGATCGCAGTCGCTCCCTTGGCTTTTATCACCGCGCAGATTGGCACGGTTACCTAAATAGCCCCAACCGACCCCTAAGGTAAAATCAAACGGCCCGGCCCGTTTAGAGCCGGCAATGTATTCGCCATCAAACAATCCGGTGCCACCGATATCGCGCACACCAACCGACAACGCCGGTAACCAATAGCTTTCTTCAAGCAGTTTTAGCTTGGCATCGATGCTTTTATCGGTGTAGCTGTTGTCATCACTAAAATCTGGGTTTTGGCTATACAAAACATCATAGACTTGGGTATAGCGTACCGTGGTTTCTAGCCATGGGAACAGCTGCAAGGAGGCATGATAGTGAATGTAATCGTCATTATGCGTCACACCAACACTGAATTCCCCCTCGGGGGCATGACGCGCGGAGGGCATTTGCATTAAGCCGACGCCTCCAAAGTCCATTTGTGAGGTGTGTAAAGCCGGATAAGAGAAATCATCTGCCTGTGACGGCGAAGCGCTGACCGTAGATATCACAATGGCAGAACAGGTTAATACAGCACGTTTCATTCCGGAAGCCTGTTGCTAAGGTAGTCGAGAACAAGTTGATTGGCGTTGCCGGTATCAGGGTATGAGGCTAACGCTTTGGCGGGAAGCGGCAGATAAACCACGGCGCCCGGGGCAATATTTTGATGTGAGCGGTTCCAATAGGCGATCGCGTGTTTTTCAATCGCGCCATCGGGTTGAACGACCCACGCGTAAGAGTGCCCGCGTGTTGAGGCCGTGGCCTCGTCTAAGTAATCATTCGCGCTTTGACGCGTTGACCACGCATAGCGTCCGGGAGTGTCGATATCACCCAGCACCCAAACATGGGTTGGGCGAGTGGGGAGCACCAGTTGCCACTGGCCGTCAATGCGCGGATTCTTGCTTTTATCCACACGTAACAAATCAGGGTCTAGCCGGACTTTGGCACGGCGTGCCACGGTAAACTGCTGAAGCTGATGGGTTAAACGTTGCCAGCGACGTTTAATCGGGTTCGCGTGTATCGCCGCTTGGTTTTCCGTCGCTGCCAGCGCTCGGGGGGCCAATCGGCTCGGGAGCGTGATGTCATAAAGGCCCGCGCCGAGCCAGTATACGCGATCGATCGTCGCGTTGGTGGCCGTTAAAGCCTCTGATACCGCTTGGCTTAATCGCGGCGGTTGTGCGTAGTCTTGGGTATGCCCGTCGACGGTCACCTGATGTTTTAGCATGGCGGCATGTAACGGTGCCGCGCTAATCAAGGTGGCTATTAACAGCGCCCCGGTTGCCAAGCGACAATACGAGAGAGAGGTGGTTAGCTGGGTGGTTTTCATCACAAATCTCCCTGAAACGGCTTAAGAAAGTCGATGGTGATGGAGGCCATGTCAGGTGCCGGTGTTTGTTCGGTTTTAAGCAATCGCCCGGAATCAAGATCAAACCAATAGCGGTTGGTCCATTGGCGTTCAATGGTGCTAACGGTGACGGTTTCGATAAACAGTGCCGCGTTGTGTGTCTGCTCGTTGATTGTGATTGTTTGTTGGCCTTGACGCTTAAACTGACTGTTTGCTTGATAACCGATGTGATAACCGGGCATAAAATCGAGTTGGAACTGCCACTGCTGAGGCGTGGTGGCGTTCATTAACCCTAATGCCAGCGGGTCGGGGGTATCACTGTGAATGGCAACCAGATTGGTGCCAGGCAATGTCAGTGTTTTGGTAATGCGCCCGGCGGTGGTGGCGATGACTTCTTGATCGGCAGAGAGCCATTTTAACGTGGGGGCCGTGGTTGCATTTGGCTCGGCAAACGCCAACACTAAAAACCCTCTCGGGCCTTCTCCTAAGCGCGCATAAATACTGGCATAGGGTAGCGCGTTGATGTCTGAGCGGCTGTAGGTTGCGTCAGGAAAGCCTTGATAAAGCATGCTGTAGGTGTCAGCAAGGTTGCTGGCTTTTTGGCTACACCCGAGTAGGAACGCAGGCAGTATCAGAGAAAGGGCGAGTCGAGAAAATGTCATGATGCTCGGTACGTCGTAGAATAAGAAAAAAACAACCGCCACCCAGGGCGGTTGTTTTGGGTTAGCCAGCATTAACCGCCAGTGGTTACTGTGCCCGTTGCCGTTGTGCCTGTGTTGCCATCATCACTGGCTGCGGCCACGGCAGTGCCAACCGTTACGGCCGCGGCGGTACCTGCTGCGATTGCACCAATACCTAGGCCACCAAAGGCGGCTGAACCGGCACCGGCTGCACCGGCTGCACCCGCTGCGCCGCCTGCGGCTGCGGTGCTTGCGCCCGCACTGGCTGCACCTGTGCTCGCGGTACCCGCGCTTGCAGACGCGGCTGTGCCTGAGGTAGCGCCACCGGTACTGCTTCCTGCTGCGGTGCCAGCAGACTCGCCTGCTGCCATTGCGCCGGCAGCGAACAGCATAGCGATAAGGCCTGTTGCTACTTTTTTCATTACACTCTCCATGGATAGTTTTATTTAAAACTGTCTATATAAACAATGTCAGCTTAATGCTCACTTAGTGTTCACTAAGTCGGGTCTATTTAAGCAGACACGCTTTTAACCTACCGATTTCATCGCGGTTTGTAAATGTATCACACTTGTTGGGCGCTATTGTGCCAGAAAGATCTGAGTGTTACAGCCTTTTGTTGGTAAATTTATGCGTTTTACATCGATTGAGTAGGGGGTTTATTTCACGTCTTGATGTCTGTATTATCCGCAGGCTATTACTGTACTGGCTTTGAGTGCGTCCAATTTTTTGTCGGCGATTTAGCTTGATAAAAAGTCACAAAGGTTGGGTGTGTTTGTGGATCGTCAGTCACGCATCGATTGCTTTACCGTTCAGCGGAATTTACAACAAAAACCAGGATGATGTTGTGTTAAAACCTTTTTGTTTTGTCGCTATGAGCACGCTTGCTCTGGCCGGGTGTACAATGCCGGGATCTCACTTTGATCCAAGCGATAAAAATATCGTGGGCCAGCCTGCAGGTGATCTCTCGCAGCAGGTCAATATTCACCCGCTCACTCCCTCTTATATTAAACAGTTAAACCGTCAGCGTGGGCGAACCTTGGCGCAGGTGAATCCTGAACTCGATCAGAAAATACAAAACTACGAGTATCGCATCGGTCCGGGGGATGTGCTTAACGTTACTATCTGGGATCACCCTGAACTGACCATTCCGGCGGGATCGTACCGCAGCTCTGCTGAAGCCGGCAACTGGGTGCACAATGACGGCACCATTTTTTATCCTTACATTGGCCAAGTGTATGTTGCGGGTAAAACGGTACAAGAAGTGCGTGATGATATTGCTAAGCGCCTCGCCACGTATATTGAAAAGCCCCAAGTTGATGTCAATGTCGCCGCCTTTCGCTCGCAAAAATCGTATATTACGGGTGAAGTGAAAAAGCCGGGTTATCAGCCGATCACCAATATTCCTACCACTATTTTAGATGCGGTGAATCACGCCGGCGGGATCACTGAGTTTGCCGATTGGCGCAATGTGACCTTAACCAAGCGCGGCGAAGAACAAAGCATGTCGTTGTACGCGCTGATGCAAAAGGGCGATTTAACCCAAAATCGTTTGTTGCAGGATGGCGATATTCTTCATGTGCCCCGCAATGATGGCCAAAAAGTGTTTGTGTTGGGGGAAGTGAATGATCCCAAAATGCTGAAAATCGATCGCGTGGGCATGAGTTTAACCGAAGCGTTGAGCTCGGTCGGGGGCATTGATGAGCTAGAAGCTGACGCAACCGGGGTGTTTGTGATTCGCAGCACCGCTAAACAGGTGCCGGACAGCCCACGTTATGAAAAATCCGAACCTGTCGCGGATGTTTATCAGTTAAATGTGCAAGACGCTACCGCACTTGCTGTGGGGACGGAGTTTGATCTGCAACCGTACGATGTGGTGTATGTGACGGCCGCGCCGATTGCTCGTTGGAACCGTGTTGTGCGTTCATTGTTGCCAACCATTTCTGGCTTTAATGAGTTAACTGAAGGTGCCCTTCGAATTGAAACGTGGCCACGATAATGGGTAACGCCTATGTTTGATAATATTTTGGTTGTTTGTGTTGGCAATATCTGTCGCTCCCCAACGGGTGAGCGGCTGCTACGCGCGGCATTACCCGATAAAAATATTGCGTCAGCCGGTATCGGTGCCTTGGTGGGGAAACCAGCGAATGAGCGTGCGTTGCGTGTGGCCGCGGATCATGGTGTTGATTTATCGGGCCATGAGGCGCGCCAGCTGACTGCATCGATGTGCCGTGATCATGATTTGATCTTGGTGATGGAAGCGGGGCACAAAGATGAAGTATGCCGCATTGCGCCCGAAGCTCGCGGGAAAACCATGCTATTTGGCCATTATTTGTCGGCACATAAAGAGATTCCCGACCCTTATCGTCAAAGCGATGAGGCGTTTGAACATGCGTATGATTTAATCGCACAAGCCGCAGAAAAATGGTGCAGTGTATTGCGATAAACGGGCCCGTGGTATCTAGCCATGGTCATCATTGGACAGTGAGAGCCTGATTGGACCCAAGAGTAGAATAATGACCCAACAAACACATAGTACGTCATCGGTGAGTAACGATGACGAGATTGATCTGAGTAAATTGCTTGGCCATTTAGTTGATGGTAAGTGGTGGATTATTGGTTTTACAGCGTTATTTGCTGCCATGGGTGTTGCCTTTGCGTTATTAGCAACACCGATTTATAAAGCGGATGCACTTATCCAGGTTGAGCAAAAAGAGGGCGGAATGTCCTCGTTACTTGGCGAAGGGGCGAGTGATCTGTTTGCCAGTGACAGCTCGGCTAGCACCGAAATAGAGCTGATCCGCTCGCGGATGGTGTTAGGCAAAACCGTGGATAAATATAACTTAACCACAGTGGCTGAGCCGAATTATTTTCCTATGGTTGGGAAAGGATTGGCGCGTTTAACCGGTAACCAAAACAGCATTGCGATTAGCCGTTTTGAGATCCCAGAGGGCTATGACAGCCAGCCGTTTCGTTTGAACGTGGATGCCGATGGACAGTATTCGCTGTTTAACAGTGACGATGTGCGTGTGCTTCAAGGCCAAGTAGGCAAAGCGGCTATGGATGATGGTTTTCATCTTTTTGTTGCTGACCTCAAGGCGGACAAAGGCGACACGTTTACGTTGTCAAAAATCAGCCGCTTACGTGCGATTAGAGCGATGCAAGATGGACTCTCGGTCAGTGAGCGCGGCAAGCAAACCGGTATTCTGTCGCTTTCTTACCAAGGTGAGGACAAAGCCCGTATCGAGAAGGTGCTGAGCGACATTGCCCAAAACTACTTCATGCAGAATGTGAAACGTGATGCCGCTGAAGCAGAAAAGAGCTTGGCGTTTTTACAAGGGCATTTGCCGGGCGTGAAAGCAGAGTTGACCACGGCGGAGAATAAGCTGAATAAATTTCGCCAAGAAAACGATTCGGTTGATTTATCGATGGAAGCGAAAGCCTCGCTCGATACTATGCTCTCGGTTGAAAAACAGCTTAACGAGCTGACGTTTAAAGAAAGTGAATTGGCGCAGAAATTTACTAAAGAGCACCCGGCCTATCTTTCGTTGCTAGATAAACGAAAAACCTTGCTCGGTGAGAAAAAGCGTGTTGAAGCTCAAACGCAAAAACTGCCCAAAACACAGCGCGAAGTGTTGCGCTTAAGGCGCGATGTTGAGGTGAATCAGGCGATTTATGTGCAGCTTTTAAACAAGGTCCAAGAGCTGAATATTATGAAAGCCAGTACCGTGGGTAACGTGCGTATCATCGATGATGCGCAAACCTATGAGTCGCCTGTTAAGCCGAAAAAGCCGTTGATCGCAGTGATCGCAACGCTACTTGGCGGCATGATCGGGGTTGGTGTTGTGCTATTGAAGGCGGCATTTAACCGTGGCGTTGAAAACCCAGATGATATTGAGGCGATCGGTTTACCTGTGTATGCCAGTATCCCGCTTTCATCGATGCAGCAAGATATTGAGAAAAAACGCCAGAAGAAAGAAATCCGAACGGCAAGCGAGAGTTTATTGGCGTCGGTTAATCCAGCGGATCTGTCAATTGAAGCGCTTCGTGGACTGCGTACTAGTTTGCACTTTGCGATGATGGAGTCCGCCAATAATGTATTGATGTTCTCAGGACCCAGCCCTGGTATTGGTAAGTCGTTTGTGTCTGCGAATATGGCTGGCGTATTGGCAAAAAGTGGCCAGCGAGTGCTAGTCATCGATTCAGATATGCGAAAGGGCTTTTTGCACCACCAATTTAGTTTGAAAGCGGATCAGGGCCTCTCTGATTGCTTGGCAGGGAAATCTGAGCGTGAGGCGGTGATTCATCATCAGGTGTTGGAGAATTTAGATGTATTAACGCGTGGCCAGGTGCCGCCGAATCCCTCTGAATTATTAATGCATCCGCGGTTTAAAGCGTTACTGGAGTGGGCAAGCGAACAATACGACATTGTTATTATTGATACGCCACCTATTTTAGCCGTGACCGATGCCGCCATTGTGGGGGCACACGCGGGCACAACCTTGCTAGTAGGCCGCTTTGGTGAAAACCCTGTGAAAGAAATCGAGGTCACTAAACAACGGTTTGAACAAGCCGGCGTTAATGTAAAAGGCTTTGTCCTCAATGGCGTGGTGCGTAAAGCCTCAAGCACGTATGGCGGTAACTATGGTTACTATAATTACAGCTATCAATAGTGGCGTTGCGGGATAACTCGAAGCGCTAAGTAAAGGCATAAAGGGCAATGTGAGAACACGTTGCCCTTTTTTACACATTGTCAGCTATTCATCTTTATATAAAAAACAACGTTAGAATGCTAGGAGAGATCATGATTAAGCACTGCTTATTCCCTGCCGCCGGCTATGGCACCCGTTTTTTGCCCGCGACGAAATCCATGCCAAAAGAAATGATGCCCATTGTTAATAAACCATTGATTGAGTACGGCGTGGATGAAGCCATTCAAGCTGGCGTAAAACATATGGGTATTGTGACGGGTCGGGGTAAGCATGCCTTGATGGATCATTTTGATAAAAACTATGAGCTTGAGCATCAAATTAGCGGGACCCAAAAAGAAGCCTTGCTGACTGAAGTGCGATCTTTGATCAATGCGGCGTCATTTACTTATATTCGCCAGAATGAAATGAAGGGGTTGGGGCACGCCATTTTAACCGGTAAGCAACTCATTGGTGATAACCCTTTTGCCGTCGTGCTTGCTGATGACCTCTGCTTGAATTTGAGCGGCGACACTGTGTTAAAACAAATGGTTGATCTCTATAACCACTATCGCTGTTCCATTGTCGCTGTACAACGTGTACCGGAAGAAGAAACCCATAAATATGGTGTGATCAGTGGTTGTCAATTGGAGTCTGGATTATTCCGTGTGGACAATATGGTTGAAAAACCCGCCCCGGAAGATGCACCAAGCAATATGGCGATCATTGGCCGTTATATTCTCACGCCCGATATTTTTGATATTTTGGAGAATACGCAGCCAGGCAAAGGTGGTGAGATCCAAATCACGGATGCGTTGCTTGAACAAGCCCAACGTGGCTGCGTATTAGCCTATGAATTTGAAGGTGAGCGATTCGACTGTGGTTCGGTTGAAGGCTACATTGAAGCCACAAATTATGCGTATCAGCATGTTTACCTTGGCAATCCAACTAAAAGTGCCGAGCAAAAGCAAGAGACGCCTGTCCCCGCATAACGTCGACCTCTGCCTATCAACTTCCGTGGCGCCACAATGGCGCCCTTTTTTTGTCTTTTTTACCAGGACAGGCACTTTTCTTTATGAGGACAGGCACTTTAGCTCTATGATCGCATTGGTACCAGTTTACCAGGACAGGCACTTGGTCTCTTGATTTCTTTATGGGGACAGGCACTTTAGCTCTGTGATCGCATTGGCGTCCATCACACAAATCCCTGTATTATGTCAACAACAATGCATTATGCCGCCTGGGTGTCTGTCACGAGCGGGGGTAATATTTGGCTTTAATGTCGGATGGCGTTAGTTGCACTACGCGCGGTATACATTGTAATAATTATTGGCATTGTGCTGGGGCTTATGCCGACCTAGGCTTGATTTTAACGAAGCGGTTCCCGGTATTTTAAGGAGACAACCCATGGCTAATCATGACACAGAAAAGACGATACCTGAGCGTGAGCAACGGCGGTTTGCCGTATCTGCCAATCGGGACAAAGGCAGTCATCGGATTCGTTATGTGGAGGCAGGCGGTGCTTCGGTGGATAATGAAGAGTGCACATTTTGCCAGGCGGTACCGGGTTTGAGTGATCAGCCGGAGAATGACGAAAAGGCGGAAGAAAAGTCTAAAGGGCCGAGCTCCTAGCATAGTGGGCCTTAGGGGCTCTATCCGTATTTCTCTATCGGGACAGGCACTTTAGGCTTGATGGTGTCTCTGGGGCACGTATAGTATTTAAAAGCATAGCTAATTGATGTTTGTTTTTATCACTTAAATGCCGCCTACCTAATGGTAAGCGGCATTGCTGATCAGTTACTGATACCTTAGAAAAAACGGGCGATATTGCGTCTACCGCGCTATGAGTGGTTTTGAACGATAACTCCACATGCCGTAAGTACGGAGCGCATCTCTATATATGCCGAGAAGCTCATTGGTACTAGCCTTTTGCAATTGATCTAGCGGTTTATCAGGATAGGCAACGGTATCAAAAGTAATTCCTTGGGGGCCAGTTTTCCAACTTGCCACTTCAAATAGGGTTTGCCCTCTTCGAACGTGGCTCGCAGAGCTTATAATGGTAGCGTGGTCTATATTGTGTCGTGCGAGTGCATAGCGACTATACAATGCATTATCGACTGTGCTTGTTGCATAGTTTTCTTCAATAATTCTGTCCTGTTCAATCCCACGCTCAACTAGCCAATTTGCCATGAGGCGACCTTCAGTTTGATGGTTTTTCGGTACACCACCAGTTAAAACGATGACTGAATCTTGATACTTGTTAGCCATCTCTAATGTCGCTTCGAGACGCTTTATTAAAATTTCATGCATCGTACCATCTGGGTTTAGTGCGTAACCCAATGTAACGATTGCTGTATTACCATCGTAATGCTTATCAGATTTATCTTTTAATGGTGTAGCCACAATGCGATCAATCGTACTGAAAATGCGTTTTAGGTCGTCATGCCTAGCTGAACTTAGATCAGCAATAGCTTTCATGTGATTATTCGAAGCCGTTTCGTTCCCCTCAAATCTCTGCCATACCGCAAGATAAGAATGAATGTCCACATCATCGGGTGCCACTGTTAGCCCTTGTTCGAACAATGCTATCGCCCGCTCGACGTTTTTATTATAGATTTGAGCATTAGCTGCTGAAATCAACAAATCAGTCCGATATGGCTCAAGTTCGTATGCCTCGAGTAGCCTATTTGTGACTATTTCCATATTACTTGGCATTTTGGCAGTAAAGCCTGCATGAGATATACGAGACGGTGATTTAAAGGCTATTAGAGCATCCTCAAGCAACTGATCCACGACTTGTCGCTTACTAATAAATTGGCTGTAGTCGACATTAGATTGCACTGTTGGCTCATTGGCAGCCAATGAACCGGATGAAGCAGAGAGTGCAATAAGCCCACTCAACGCGACAGCAATCATTTTTTTATTCATGGTACTACTCCTAACTACGGCTTTTGTTTTTTTGTATAGTAAATTTACCTAGAAAAATAAAAGTGATACCTCTCATGTTTTTGTTTTTAGATATCTATAAATCATAATATATGTAACACGCATCACATTATTAGGGCGTTTTGCTCATCATTTAATCTGTTTTAAAATCTTTTTTTATTGATTGTATTAAGGTGTTCTCAGTGCTCTCCAGTGTCAGGTCAGTTAGTCAGTCAGTTAGTTAGTTTTAGTTAGAGTGTAGTTAGTGGGACAGACACTTTAGTAGGTAGTTAGTGGGACAGACACTTTTATTTGTTTTCAATTATAAATTAAAAACAATGCGTTACATATAAATCGGGCTAAAGAATGAAAGCGCTGGCTGCCTTGATTGCCAGTTTGTCATGGGTAAAGTCGGTGAACGGGGTGAAGGCTTTATGGATGCGATTGAAGGTACGGATGTAGAGTTACTGGCCAGTCAGCCAGCGGATTTTGACCGCACCAAAGGTCTGAATGTGATGGAGAACTTGCTTGCTGCGTATCCAGAGGTGCAGGCGGTGTTTGCACAAAACGATGAAATGGCGTTTGGCGCGTTGCGTGCGGTGCAGGCATCAGGCAAAGATGTCACTATTGTGGGCTTTGATGGCACTAAAGATGGCATTGCCGCAGTAGAACGTGGCCACTTGGCAGCGACTATCGCTCAGCAGCCGGGTATGATTGGTGAGCTCGGTGTTGAAACGGCGGATAAAGTGCTGAAAGGCGAATCAGTCGACAGCTATATTCCGGTACCGCTTAAAGTGATCAGTCAAGAAACGATCGCTGAATAAGGGTCGCACGGGAAAATACAATAATAAGCACCGTCTGGCCGAGTGTGTTGGACGGTGCGCGATTGATTGAACGGTAAGGAAGGGTAATGAGTCCATTAGTTGTGCTCGGCAGTGTTAATGCCGATCATGTTTTACGCGTCTCCAGTTTTCCGCGTCCCGGAGAGACATTACACGGTCGAGATTATGCGGTGATTGCGGGTGGCAAAGGCGCAAATCAAGCGGTGGCGGCGGTGCGTTGCGGTGCGGATGTCGCCTTTATTGCCAGTGTGGGGGACGATGCCTTTGGCCAGCAGATTCGTCAGTGTTATGCGCAAGAGGGGATGGATGTCAGTGCGATGAAGGTACAGGCGAATACGCCGACCGGGATTGCGATGATTCAAGTCACTGATCAAGGTGAGAACAGTATCGCGTTATCGGCGGAGGCCAATGCGGCGCTGACAGCGGAGGCCATTACCGCCGATCTCGATAAAATAGCCCAAGCCGGTTACTTGTTGATGCAGTTAGAAACGCCGATGTGCGGCATTGAGAAAGCGGCTTTTCATGCCAAAGCGTCAAATACCCAAGTGGTGCTTAATCCGGCCCCTGCGGCTTCTTTGAGCGATGCGCTTTTGGCGGCGGTCGACATTATCACGCCGAATGAAACAGAAGCACAAAGTCTGACGGGTATTGCGGTGACAGATTCTGAGAGTGCGCAAGCGGCATCAAATGTGCTGCACCAAAAAGGGATTGAGACGGTGCTGATCACTATGGGTAAACAGGGCGTGTGGCTGAGTGACAAAGCGCGAAAGGAAGAGAGATTAATCCCGGGTTTTGTTGTCGATGCTGTGGATACCACCGCCGCTGGCGATACCTTTAATGGCGCACTCGTCACTGGATTGATAGAGGGACAGACACTTGATCAGGCGATTCGGTTTGCGCATGCCGCGGCCGCTTTATCCGTCACTCAGCGTGGCGCACAAACGTCGATTCCCTCGCGCGTGGATATCGATGCGTTTTTAGCCCATCAAGATGCCTAATCTTCATTTCAACCTTGGTAGCGGAGTGCGATAAATGGCGACCATGAAAGATATAGCCAAACGGGCGGGCGTGTCGACGTCGACGGTCAGTCATGTGATTAACAACACCCGCTATGTCAGTGAGACGATTGCTGAGAAGGTTAACCAAGCTGCGAAAGAGCTAAACTACTATGCTCCCTCGGCATTGGCGCGCAGTTTAAAAGTCAATCGTACTAAAACGTTTGGCATGCTGGTGACAACCTCTACCAACCCGTTTTTTGGTGAAGTGGTAAAAGGCGTCGAGCGCAGTTGTTACCACAATGGCTACAGTTTGATTCTGTGCAACACGGAAGGTGATGCTGAACGCATGCGTGCCTCGATTGATACGCTGCTGCAAAAGCGGGTCGATGGCTTGATTTTGATGTGCTCCACCATGGAAGGGGAGCGGATTGAAGGCTTTGATCGTTATCCGGATATTCCTGTGGTGGTGATGGATTGGGGACCGATCGATTTTACCTGCGATAAAATCCAAGACAATTCCTATCAAGGCGGCTATTTAGCGACCCAGCACTTAATTGATTGTGGTCACCGCCAGATTGGCTGCATCAGTGGGCCTCTTGTTAGGTATCAAGCGCAAATGCGTTTTCAAGGCTTTAAAGATGCACTGCGCGATGCTGGACTTACTGAAAATCCACATTGGATGGTGGAAGCGGACTTTGAGTGTGAAGGCGGCTATCAAGGTTTGCAGGCGATTGCTGAGTGTGGATCCTCACCCACCGCTATTTTTGCAGGCAATGACATGATGGCGATGGGCGCGATCAATGCTGCTAACGCGCTAGGGATTTGCGTACCCGATGATCTCTCTATTATTGGATATGATGATATTCACTTGTCTAAATTTATCTCGCCTTCCCTGACTACCATTCACCAGCCCAAATATCGTCTCGGTCAAGCAGCGGTCGAAACGCTTCTTAGTAAACTTGATGCCCCTAATAGTGAAAGTCAAACGGTGCAGCTCGAGCCAACGCTGGTGGTGCGCGAGAGCGTGAAGCGGGTTTAGCTACCGGGGGGTAGCTACCGGGGACAGGCACTTTAGCTACCAGGGCTATCGAGGACAGACACTTTACGACAACTAACGGGACAGGCACTTTTATGATTGCTCTAGCGGGCTGAGGGGGAAGCCGTTATGATGCCTGTCCTCAATGGCCAACCGGTAAATCCCTTCGTTATGTTTTCAATTGTCGACCAAAACCAACACTTTGTGGTGATCAACAAGCACCATGGCGTTAGCGTGCAAAAAGAGACCGATGAAGCGGCACTGTTGCCTGCGGTCGCGGCGTATATAGGGGTTGAGAAGGTCTACCTTGTACATCGTTTAGATAAGATGACGTCGGGCTTGCTGCTGCTGGCAACGTCCTCTCATGCGGCGTCTGTCCTCTCAGGATTGTTCGCGTCACGCGAGATAGAAAAGTGCTATTTGGCATTAAGTGCGAAAAAGCCGCGTAAGAAACAGGGATTGATTGTCGGCGATATGGGTAAAGGTCGGCGAGGCAGTTGGAAGTTGCTTGCCAGCAAAGATAACCCTGCTAGGACGCGTTTTATCTCTATTGCAGGCGGTGAGGGGCGGCGATTTTTTCTCTGTCGGCCTTACACGGGTAAAACCCATCAAATTCGCGTGGCGATGAAAAGTATTGGCTCACCGCTTATCGGTGATGATTACTATGGCGGCGAGCCTGCCGATCGTGGCTACTTACACGCTTATGGGCTGCAATTTACCTGTCGTTTTGCCGACGACCAACCGGATAAGCACTACAGCTATGTGCTGCCCCCTAGCCAAGGCGAATTGTGGCCTACTTTACCTGTGGAGTGGGAGCAGCCTTGGTGCTTAATTAGCTAGCACAGCTGGGTGCATTGATAGCGCTATTGAGGATTTGTCGGCCGCGGGTATCGCGAACCAAAATGGTATAGCTGATACCACTGTCTAACATACTGCGTATGTCGCTATCTTGGCAATAACGACGTTTTAAACCGGAAAAGAGCTCTCCTGGTGCTTTTTTGGCATTCTTATCCAGAAGCGTCAGCTCGATGATGGCATCTTGCGCACGTGCTCGAACCAGTGAGTAGCCTTCAATATCCATCGGCAGTAGCTGTGCAATCATGTCTGCACGTTGGATTGCGGCTTCTGCGGCTTGGTCATGCTGGGTGCTGCTACATGCACTGAGTACTAGCCCCAGGCAGGCCATCATCAGTATTTTTATATATCGCATTAGGCTGGGTCCTGCGGAAGCACTTTTTTGAACGGTTTTACGGTCACTTCAGCATAAACGCCAGCGGCTACATAAGGGTCTTTGTCGGCCCATGCCTTTGCGGCTGATAGTGACTCAAACCAGGCAATAACGGTCGAGCCCGTAAACCCAGCTTCGCCTGGCTCGTCGCTGTCAACGGCAGGGTTTGGCCCGGCAATCATCAAGCGGTTTTCTTTTTCCAGTTGGTGTAAGCGTTCAAGGTGTGCGTCACGCGCTTGCTTGCGTAGCGGTAGGCTGTTCTCGACGTCTTGCGAATAAATGAGATACCACATCGTTGTTGTCCTTGATAGATGTTTGTGAGTATTAGGATACAGAGTACAGATTTCTGAGTACAGCGTATTAGAAAACATTGGCGGGACAACATTGGTAACATTGGCGGGACAGGCACTTTTGATTAGCTGTCTTTTGTTGGGACAGACGCATTACGTCTGACACTTTATGTCTTGTCTGCGATTGTTCCATCTAGCGTGCTATATAGGACAATTATCAGCATTGCTAATGTGCCTGTCCCAACAAGATCCCCTTTTCGCTTTATCCGCTTTATCCGGGATAGTCACCACTAGTAACCAGCAAGCCGTTGTTAAGATGCCTGTCCTAGTAAAATCACTAGTAAAATCTCAAATCTCTCTAGTAAAATCTCTAATGAAATCTTACCTCTTTAAAATCCGAACATGCCTTTACCTTCCTGTAACTGGAGGGTTTATCCTGGGGAAATAACGATGAGGGGGTAATATGGGATGTTGTAATCAGTCCCCCAGAAGGTGGGTCCAAAGGGCTAAAGCCGCTCTTAAAAGCGGTAGGTGTTTTGTTCGTGTTTATAATGGTGCTGGCTTATTGGGTAGGGTAGATTTTCAGGCTAGTATGACGATTCCTTTACGCATTGATGCGTGTTTTAGTGCTAGCCTCAACGATTTGGGATCATGACGCCTGTCATGCGTTTTAGGCCCAGTGTCGGTAATACGGCTTGGATACTCGACAGTGAGCCCACAACATTTCCGCACTCTAAATGATCGCATGTGGCCAACCAGGTTTCACTCGACATATTCAGCTGTGTGAGTAGGGGAGGCCGCTGATTTGAGCCCGCGTCTTGTCCCTTGTAGCAGGTCCATTCAACAAGTGCTAAATAGTCCATTAGCCGAAACGGAATGCCGTCGGGCATAGATTTCCTCGGATTTCCTGCAAAGGCGAATAAGCCTGCTGGGGTCGCTTTGTTTTGCTCGAGTGATTCAAGTCGCTTTTTTATCGATGTGTAATTCGAATGCTTGGGCTGTTTGGCGATACCTGCTCTCACGGGGTTTAAATCGACATAGGCCATTGCCGCAGCCAGAGCTTTGTCATCCAACAAGGCCTGACTTTTAAAGCGTCCCTCCCAAAAATGCCCCGTGCATTGATCTTCTCGGTTCGCTTGCGCTGAAATATATTGATTGAGCAGCTTCATAAACCAACTGACAGACATCAAACGCTCGCGCCAGCTCTCAATGATCCGACAGCACGCTTTGTACTCCGATTTGGAGAGAGATTCTCCCTGACGAAAACGTTGGATGAGTACCGGAGTCTGGTGAAAGGCTAGCCAGCGGTCAATTACGTCGATATTTGTCAGGGATTGGGCGGCTTTTGCATTGATATGTAGGACAACGTGATAATGATTGCTCATAATGGCGTAAGCGCAGATATCGATGCAAAAAGCTTTGGCTAGTGTAAGTAAACGCGTTTCTATCCATGCGCGACGATGCTCATAGCTTTTTTGCGATTGAGCGTCATAGCCACACAGGAAAGAGCGGCGCACGCAGCGTGAGACGCAATGATAATAGGGTGTTGCTGCTAGGTTCACTAAAGATGCGCGAGCTTTGGTCATCGTCAGTCCCTTTTGGTAGATGGGTGTATGTAAAAGGTACTGTATAAATAAACAGTTATCATCTTTTCTGGCCTGGTTTTTCGTGACAGTACAAGAAATACTGTAACTGTGAGATTGGTTAGTTACTAAAGGCGTCTGTCCCGATTAGTAAACAACGAGGACAAGCGGGCTATAAAGCAAACTACCAGGACAGTCACCAAGAGGTGTTTGTATCCGGCGAAAACTAAAAGTGCCTGTCCCTGGAAAGGAAACTTAGTAGAGACATGTGTAAAGGTGCCTGTCCCCGCAGGAAATCACGTTGAATAAAAGTGCCTGTCCCCACAAAGAGAAGCTGCCATAAGAAGTTAGGCAGGGGCGCCGCTGTGAAAGCGGAATTGGCTGTCGGGCGCTTGGATCAACTCTGCTTCGCGCTCGCCGATGGTTTGGATACGGTCGCGAATGTCTTCGCCGGCGATGGTTTCTGCGAGCGTCAGGTAATCTTGATAATGGCGTGCTTCCGAGCGCAGTAGCGAGATGTAGAACTTTTGTAGTTCATCATCGAGGTGTGGGGCGACTTTGGCAAAGCGCTCGCAGGAGCGTGCTTCAATGTAGGCGCCAATAATCAGTTTATCGACCAAGGTTGCCGGTTCGTGAGTACGTGCCGCGCGCATTAATCCTTTGGCGTAGCGACCTGCTTCTAACGGTTGATAAGGAATACCGCGTGCGTCCATGATTTCAATCACTTGCTCAAAGTGATGAAACTCTTCTTTGATTAACCGGACCATTTTATCAATCAAGGCTTGGCCGTGGGCAAACCCCGCTTTAGGGGTTAAAGGCGCACTGAGACCGTTTTTGCGCGCGTGGAAGATCCCATCGCGAATGCGGCGATAAACAAAGTCTTCATAGGGTTTGGCCCATGCCAGCAGTTGCTCGCCACTCGCCGCGTCAACCGCATATTTACGGATCAACCACATCGCGGTTTGGCTGGCTTTTAATTCGCAGTTTGCGTGATCGCGCAAAAGAATCGATTGATTGTCAGGCTGAATGGCCGCGTCAATCCAACTGTCGGGGGTTTGACAGTGCAGAAAACCATGAATAGGGGTGAGTAGGGTATTAATTTCTTGGCGTAGCATGCCGAAAACACTCTCAGACTGACAACAATGGCTGGGCATTATAAACAGATGGGATGCGAGCGCAAAGAGCTGGCAGCGCAGGAAGCACTGCCAGGTGGGCGAATTCGGCCTACTTGTTCGATGCCCAAGGGGAACGGTATTGAATACCGAACTTGTCTAAACGCGGTAATTGCGCTTTGAGTCTGGCCAGATAATCGAGCCAGTCACGGCGCTCACTGTGGCTCCAGGCCGCTTCCGCAATGGCGGTAAGCCTTGGAAACACCATGTAATCGAGCCTGTCCTGATTGGTGATCAGTTCACTCCAGAGTGCACATTGTACGCCTAGCATATGCTCACGGGCGGGATCGTCACTGGCGAGGCTTGCAAGCGGCTCATATTGGTAGGCTTTTTCTAGTGGCGTGACGCCCGCCCAGTCGAGACCGGGCTCGGTGGCAGCATAATCTTGCACCATATCGAGATAGGTCGCCTGACCGGGGGTCAAAATCACATCAAAACCATGCTGCGCACAATGCAGTGCGGCATCTTCGCTTTGCCATGAATAGATCACGGTGTTTTTGCTGACTTTATCGCCGTGCTGCACTTCTTCCCAGCCAACCATACGTTTGCCCAAGGCGCGAAGCTTTTGCTCAGCATAGGTCAGTATTTGTCCCTGTAGCGAAGCGGTCGTTTCTCCGTTCATGCGTCTGTCCCGATAAATTTGGCTATCCGTCCATACTCCGTCAGGGACTTCATCGGCACCAATATGAACCCATGAGGCGGGGAAAAGCTCGGCGACTTCACTTAATACCGTATCTAAAAATCGATACGTGCCATCAAGGGCTGGCGATAATACGTTATCGGTATAGTGCTGTACGCTGCGGTAAGTCGAGCGATCGTCGGCATCGTGTAGCCAATCAGGCAGCGCTTTAATGGCTGCGCGACAGTGGCCGGGAATATCAATTTCTGGAATGACGGTAATACCGCGGGCCGCGGCGTATTCAATTACGTCACGCACGTCTTCTTGGCGATAATAACCTTCGTGACGTTCTGCAATGTGACTGAACTGCGGGGCAAGGCGGGTATTAGGGCCGCGTTGACTCCCATAGCGTGTCAACTCAGGCAGTGCTTTAATCTCCAGTCGCCAGCCTTCATCGTCGGTTAAATGCCAGTGAAAGGTATTGAACTTAAAATAGGCTAACTGGTTAATCAGTCGCTTTACCGTGTCGACTGAATGAAAATGGCGCGCGCAATCGAGCATCATCCCTCGGTAAGCAAAGCGTGGTGCATCGCTGATTTTTATTGCCGGTATTCGAAGCTGTGTGTCTTGCTCTTGACTAAGTTGTAGCAGCGATGCGCAGCCGTGAATAAATCCTCGCTTAGCACAGGCTTGGATAACCACGCCTTGGTCGGTGACGGTGAGCTGATAGGCCTCATCACGGTGTGTAATATCTCGAAGTGCGGAGTCGGGTAACGGCCTTAAGATAATGGCATGATCGCCAGTTATCGCATCTTGGTGGCGTGGATCGAGTGCAATATCAGTTTTCGGATACATGCGAACCCATTCGTTGCTTAGCCACTGCGCGGCGGGAAGCGCCTGTGGATCGACAGCGATTAACGGTGTTGTGGGTGAAAGCGTAAAGTATCCTGGCTGGTGGCGCACCGATTTGGGCACCGGAATAATGGCGTGCTCGGCGGGATGAACATCTGGAATCGATGAGCGTGTGGTGTGAGTATGCGCCAAGTTAATGGGGGTGAGCATCACTGAATATTGCTCGCCATTGGCATAGAGCAGCGCATCTTTAAAGCCCGCACAAAGGAACCGCAATGGCGGCGTGAGGGCATCAAACTCGATGTATAAGCTCTCATTGGCATCGAGTGTTTGATGCGCCGGTGTAATGACGCAATAGCTGCCAACTTGCTCAATACTGCCTTGTGAAAGGGTATTGGGGTTGATGAAGCGATCAAACAATACCGCAATGGACAGCTGATTTAAGGGACAGTCGGTGAGATTATGCAAGGTTAACCCCATTCGGCTACGGGGCGGAGTGTCATTAGGGTACTCGTTGATCACACTCAGATCGAGGCGGTAAGTCATCACGTGTTCTCCTTGTTCGAGTGACCGTTGCCAGTCAGCGTTTGCGCACTGATGGCGAGCATAAACCAGCTTGCATGTGGCAACCATTGCTCGCCCCATCGCCAGTTTTGCGCCATATCATCGCAATATGGCGCGGGGTTGAATGCAATCTGTGTTTCATCCTCCATCCCTGCGGTAATGCCATTGCAGATCCCCCCTTTGGCATTAAAAAAGCCCAAGTGCGGTAGGTAATCTGGGTTGTTGTGGCCATGCCCATCGAGCATACAGATATCAAATGGGTTTAAACCGAGGATCCAATTAAGCGCCCGTTGGCTAAAGGTGTGGAGAGCAGCATTTAGCGCATCGTCTTGAATATGGTGCGTTGCATGACACGCAAAGGTCGCCAGTGACCCCAAGCGTGCATTCTCGCCTTGCCACCAATAGCCGGTTTCATTGTGGTGAGGAATAAAGTGACGCACCTGTTTAACGCCATCGACGGGTTTGACGTACTGACGCGGATACGCGAATGGATTATCAGCAGTTTGTGTTAGGCTCAGCTCAAACTGGCAGGCGCGTTCCAGTGCTGTTTGCGCGATAGCCTGGTGACTGGGTTCGGTTTCTACATCGAGATAGCGAACTAACGCCAACCCGGGCAGACCTGCATCAGCGGCATGGTAAAACGGACGACTCCCATCAGCATTGGCCGACCAATAATATTGGCAAGTTTCATCACTGCGTTGCCGTGCGACCAGCTTTTGCATCCAACCTCGTGCCTCGCTCAAAAAGGGACAGTCACCGTTCGCACTAATGTGTCTGTCCCCATAATCTCCAGAACCTAAAGGTGCCTGTCCCGTTAAATAAGCGTGACTGTCCCCGGTAGGTTGACTGTCCCCTGTAGGTTGCCCAGTAGATTGCCGAGTCGCGTGATGCAACTCGCATGCGGCGAGAAGGGCGCAGGTTTCGTCAATAATGTTAGGCTCACCGTCATCAAGGTAGTGATGGTTATGTTCAACCAAATGCCAGTAGCCACGAATGGCAGCGTCTAAATAGCGTGTTTGTTGGTCAGGCTCTGAGCAAAGTGAGGCTCTGCTTGCGGCGGCAAGGGCTGCAATCGCCATGCCGCCGCCTTGACGAAAGCCGGCTTGGTAAGCTTCACTCATCACCCCATCTTGCGTCGCGTAAGCGCAAAGGGTGCGGCGCTCCGGATCTTTCGACCATTGATCAAACACCGTCATGTAAAAAAAGCCACTGGGGTGTTGCATACGGAGAAGAAAATCGGCGCCGTGTTTCGCTTCATCAGCTAAGCGTGTACGCATAAACGCAGGCAGCGTGTCCGAGCTAAATTGGCTGGCAAGATCGGCCAGCCCCCAAGCCAATAGCGGGATTTGTTGCGGATTAAAGTAATTGGCATAGGAAAGGTGGCTCAGGTATTTGCTCACATCGCCAGAGGCATCGTACCAACCGCCGGTTACATCCACGCGTTCATCAGCGCCAAATACCCTGGCGCGCTGATCCGCGTGTTCATAGATACCGCTACACCGCTGCGATTTAAAGTAATGCAGCAGGTCGGAAAACGTGGTGTGAAACAGGCAATCATCTCGGATCTCAAACGGATGCGAATATACCGGTGTGTCTGTTAACAGCACGAGTTGATAGCGTCCGCGATGCGCAAAGGCAGAAAAATCGAGGATATAAGCCGTGCCCATCTGCCAGTTGTTTAACTGTGTTCCTTGGTGTAATTCAAACTGCGCGACCACTTTATCGAGTGATACTGTGTCTGTCCCACGAACAAAAGTGTCTGTCCCCGTAAATTTTAAAGTGCCTGTCCCGGTAAAATTGTTTGCACTTTCTGCGGCCTCGTTAAAGTGTCTGTCCCCGGAAGAAAAGTGCCTGTCCCCGGAAGAGGAGGCAGTTTTATCGGCAGTGCTAAATGTGCCTGTCCCCTTAAGAAATGTGCCTGTCCCCTTAAGAGGGGGCAGGGCAATCAGTGCTACGGGCGTGCCGGTGAGAAGGTCGCTGTCACTGACGATTACCGCGTATTTGTCACCGTGTAACGAGTAGCCAATGTGATTGGTCAGCACTTGCATGATGGTATCCTTATTGGTCGCTATTGCTCGTACAAATAGCAGCGCACGTAGTGGTTGTCGGCGAGCTTGGTCACGCCGGGTAGCTGTTCGGTGCATTTAGCGGTGGCATGCGGGCAGCGGCCGGAAAAAGGGCAGCCGACGGAATCTGGTGTCCACAGTGGGATCTCACCCTTGTTGCCCTTTAGTTCCTCGTGAATGGATTTGCTGGGGTCGGGTACGGCTGAGACCAATAACTGGGTGTAAGGATGTTGAGGGCGATGAATAATCTCTTCGGTGTCCCCCCATTCGACCATATGGCCGACGTACATCACTGCCAAGTCTTCGGCAATGTAACGCGCGGTGGCAATATCATGGGTGATGTAGAGCAGCGACATTTGCTTCTCCACTTTCATCTCTTCCATGAGGTTAAGCACGCCGGCACGAATCGACACATCCAGCATCGAGGTGGGTTCGTCGGCGAGTACCACTTCCGCGCCTACGGCGATGTTACGCGCTAGGTTTATCCTCTGACGTTGGCCGCCCGACAGCTGGTGGGGGAATTTCTCCGCCGTTTCTTTGGCCGGAGTGAGGCCCACTTGCTCGAGCAGCTCGAACACCCTTTCTTTCAATTGGGCTTTGTCGCGCTTGGCGACTTTTTTGTGGATCAATAACGGACGCGCAATATGGTGAAACACATTATGCGTGGGATTGAGCGAGCCAAAAGGGTCTTGCCAGACCATTTGCAGGCCTTCGCGATAGCGCATCAGCTCATCACGTTTTTTAATGGTGGTGATATCGCGTCCCCGGTATTCAATGCAGCCGTCGGTCGGGGCGTACATTTTGGCGATCATTTTCGCGGTGGTTGATTTGCCCGAGCCTGATTCACCCACCACCGCAAGTCCACGGCCTTTGTACATTTTGAACGAGACATCATTGATCGCTCGCATCATGGGTTGTTTAAGGGCATGGCTATTAATAGGGAAATCTTTCACCACGTTTTTACCTTCAACCAGCAGTTCTCCAAGACCTGTACTCATCACTGACTTCCTCACATTGGCACGATATTAGACTTTTTGTTGGGCGATCGGCTCGCCGTCGTATAGGTGGCAGTTGGAATAACGGCCTGGTTCGATTTGGCGCAGCACGGTTTGGGTGGTTCGACACTGTTCATGCACTTGCGCGCAACGTGCTTGAAAGCGGCAGCCGGTCGGGATTTCGAGTAAGTTGAGCGGATTACCTGGGATACCCACCAGTTGGCGCTTGGGCCCGGTGAGTGAGGGGAATGAGCTGCCCAGCCCTTCGGTGTAGGGGTGATAGGGATTGGTAAGTACTTGTTTGGACGGCGCGACTTCAATCAGCTCACCGGAATACATGATCCCTATCCGGTCGGAAAACTCGACCATGAGCGATAAGTCATGGGTGATAAACAGAATCGAAAAGCCAAACTCTTCTTTTAACGCGTAGATTTTTTGTAAGATCTCGCGCTGCACCACCACATCTAATGCGGTGGTGGGCTCATCCATGATGATCATTTTCGGGTTGAGGGCCAGTGCAATGGCAATCACCAAGCGCTGACGCATCCCGCCCGAAAACTGGTGCGGATAATCGGTCAGTCGGCTGGGGTGAATATCGACAATTTCCAGCAAGCCTTGCGCCCGATTGACCGCTTGTTTACGGGTCATATTGGTGTGACGCATTAATACATCGCAAAATTGATCTTCAAGCGTCAGCACGGGATTGAGGGCATTCATGGCGCTTTGAAACACCATCGACATTTCTCGCCAACGAAAATCACGCATGCGGGCATCGCTATAGTTGAGGATATTCTCGCCGTTAAATAGCACTTCGCCGCCGGTGATAAATGCGGGTGGCTTATGCAGACGCATCAGCGAAAAGGCAACGGTGGATTTACCGCATCCCGATTCGCCAGCCAGGCCAAATACTTCACCGGGGGCAATGTCAAAACTGACGTGATCGCAGGCTCGTACATCACCGGCATCGGTAATGTAGTCCACGCACAGATCACGGATTGAGATAAGTGGGGTGCGACTCATGATTTATCTCCACTGATCAGCATGTGTTCGGCAACGGGATTCTCGTCTCGGGCTTTCTTCTCTTGCTGGTTAAGTTTTTTCCAGCGCTTCATCCCTTTTTGCGCACGTAATTGTGGGTTGGCTATTTCATCCACTGCGAAGTTAAGCAACGCAAGGCCTGTCACCAGTAAGGTCAGTGCGATACAAGGTGCGAGCAGCTCCCACCACGCGCCAATCAGCATGGACGAAGAGGTTTGTACGTTGTAGAGCATGATCCCCCAGCTGATGGTGTTGGGATCGCCAAGGCCTAAGAAGGAAATAATTGACTCCATGGCAATGGCATACATCACTGAGCCAATAAAGCTGGCGCCGACAATGGGCACGAGGTTAGGCAAGATCTCGACAAAGGTGATGCGAAAGCGCGACTCGCCCAGCACTTCAGCGGCTTTCACGAACTCTTTTTCGCGCAGGGCAAGGGTTTGTGAGCGAACCACCCGTGCTCCCCACGCCCAGGAGGTACAGCCAATAATGATGGCGATCGTCAGCGGCCCGGCTTCGCCGATAAACGCGGCGAGCACGAACAAGAGTGGGTATTGCGGGATCACCAACATGATGTTCATCGCGGCGGTGAGTACATCGTCAACCCAACCGCCTAAATAGCCGGCGGTAATGCCAATTAAGGTGGCGAGCACACACACGGTGATCCCGGCGCCAAAACCGACTGCCAGTGAAACGCGAGCACCATGGAGTAACTGGGACCAGACATCGCGGCCCATACGGGTGGTGCCGAGGGCATGCTCCGCGTCTTTTGACATTAACAAGGTACGAGGATGGTCTGCTAAGTGGGTGGCGATCCAGCCATCTGGGTTGGCTTGTGCGGCTTTAACCACAAAGCTTGGGTATTCATGCGGGTTACCGGTGCGTTTATCAGGTGCATGCTGGCTTAGCAGTGGAGCGAATATCGCCATTAAGATAAATAAGCCGACAATGATGGAGCCCGCGCGCGCGATTTTGTTGCGCAGAATAAGCGTGAGGAGATCTTTCATGATTCTTTTCCTCCGGTTCGCAGGCGTGGGTCAAGCACTACGTACAGCATGTCAGCAATTAAGTTAAACGAGAGCATAAATAAGGTCATAATCAGCAGCTGGCCTTGCAGGACTTGGTAGTCTCGCGCGTTAATCGCATTCAAAAGCACCGAGCCAAGACCGGGATAGTTAAAAATAATTTCTACAATCAGCTGGCCACCGATGGCGATACCCAGCGACATCGACAGCGCAGTGACACTGGGCAAGAGCGCGTTACGGGCCGCGTAGTTGAAGACCACGCGGTTTTCGCTTAACCCTTTACCGCGCGCCATGGTGATGTAGTCTTCCGCCAGCAGATTAATCATGTTGTTGCGCATGTTGACCAAAAAGCCGCCTACTTGAATGATGGAGGCACAAAAAAGCGGGAGTACGGCGTGATAGGCCACATCTTTAATAAAGGTCCAACTGGTCCAGTCGGGCGTGACGCCTGGCGTGTAGGCGTATCCGGTCGGAAACCATTTCAACCCAATCGCGAAAATAAACAGCGCGAGCATCGCAATGACCACTTGCGGTACCGCTTGGATAATCAGCATGCCTGGGGTGATCATGGCATCGTATTTCCCGCCGCGTTTCCAGGCGGCAAAAATGCCCAAAATCGAGCCCAGTGAAAAAGAGAGCAGCACGGCACTGCCGGCGAGAAAGAGCGACCAGCCAAACGCTTTGCCCAGCAACTCGTTAACTGATAATGGATAAAATTGGATGGAGGTCCCTAAATCCCAGCTCAGCACGTTTTTCATATAGGTGAAATACTGCATATAGAGCGGGCCATCGACAAAGCCCAGCAGTTGTTTCATTGCCTCAATCCGCTCTGGGGTGACTTGCACCGAGGCGTTGGCAAACATCATGGTGACAGGATCACCGGGCATGGCTCGAGGAATAATAAAATTGAGTGTTGCTGCCACTAAAAGGGCAATCATGTAAAAAGTTAGCCGTCGGAAAAAATAACCCATAACCCACACCTTACACAGCGAAGTGGTGATGTTCGTGGCGTGAACACCGTGGAAAAGCGGGCGCACAATGCGCCCGATATTGGTTACTGAACGGGTTTAAGGTCCAGTACGTGGAGAAGACGCTCGGGAATGCCGGCCCAGATAGAGGGGCGACCTTTCGGATTGTCTTCGTTCCACCAACCGGTAAAGCGGGTTGTGTTGTATTGATACATTTGCGCGCCAGAAAGCACCGGAATGGTGACTTGATCCTTGGCGATAATCGCTTGAATTTGGTGAGCAATTTCCAGCTGCTCATCTTTATCCGCGGTTTTGTAGAAGCTGTCTAACAACTTGTCGAGCTCGGCATTTTGGTAGTAGTGCATCGCAAAACGTGGCATGCCATCGCCGTCTTGCAAGTTAGAGTTATACGCACTGTTCCAGTAAGTGTAAGGGTCGGCACCGTGGAAATAGTTGGTGTAGGCCACATCGTAATCGGCTTCGAGCATGGCTTGGTTATACACCGAGAAATCCGGGGTACGTGCTTTTGTTTTGATACCGGCATCGGCAAGTTGCTCAACCGCCAGTTGTACGGTGTTATTAAAGTCAGTCCAGCCATTGGGCGACTGAATTTCTAGCTCAAACGATTTGCCCGATGGTGTTTCAACAAAGCCATCACCGTCTTGATCTGTAAAGCCGGCTTCAGCGAGCAGGGCTTTGGCGCCGTCTAGATCGTAAGTATTGTATTGACGATATTTCTCATGCACTGCGTCGTCTGACCAGGCTTCAAAGGCATAGCCAAGGCCGGATGCAAAGTCATTCACCGTGCCTCCGCCATAAAAAGCGATATCAATGATGGTTTGACGGTCAATCGCCATCGAGAAAGCACGGCGAAAATCGACATTGGTCAGCGCTTCGCGCTTGGCAGGATCGGGGTCATTAAAGTTGACCATAAAGGCCTGAGTGCCGGCAGCCGGATACCAATAGTGATGGTTTGGATTGGCCGCGGCATAGGTGCGATCAATGTCAGGAATAAACGAGGACGTCCAGTCCATTTCGCTATTGATCACCTTACTTAAAAACTGATCGTTATTGGCAATCTGTGGCACACGCAGGCAATCGACGTCGAGATTATCATTATCCCAATAATGCGGGTTGCGGCACTGAATATAGAGTTGCGAGGTAAAGGTATCGACAGTGGTGAAGGGGCCTGACCCGACAGGATTCTCGTTGGTATATGAGGAGGGGTTGTCGATGTTTTTCCACACATGCTCAGGCACCACGGGGACTTTGACAATCTCATAAGGGACGTTCGAATTAGCTTCAGTGAGCTCAAAGCGGATGGTGTAATCATCGACTTTCTTCACATCGTCGATCCACTGGTTAATCCCCGATTGGTCGAGTTCTGGGTTCGCTTTGACCAAATCAAACGAATACACCACATCATCGGCGGTGTAGGCTTCACCGTCTGACCACTTCACCCCTTTACGTAGGGTAAAGATGACACTTTTCAAATCGTCTGCCATTTTGAAACCCGTCGCAATACGATAAACGGGCTCGTTGCCTTGTAGTTCATTAAAGACGACCAAAGGTTCATAGATAAAGTCGGTCGTCGTGTGAAGATAGGTCGATCCTAAATAGGGGTTAAAGTTACGGACGAAGGTATTGAATTCTTTGGGATGAATGGTGAGCTCACTGCGCTCAGCAGCACTTGCGGCAGCACTCATGCTTAACGCACCAATTATTGCAGAGGCAAGTAGGGTCTTGCTGGCAATTCTACTGTTACTCGAAAACATAGCCATTCCTTACTGTTGCTTTCAGTTCACGTGATGGATAGTGGTGAGCTCTTTAATGGACCGCCTGTGAGCTCAATGTTACCGGTTGCTAACGTTCCGCTGTGGTTGTCGTCATGGTGTTATTGCAAGAGGTCGGCCAGCAACTCCCTTCAATAAGCCCCAGTTGCCCCTTTGCTGCAACGGTCGAAATCGTTAAAACCGTAAAAACACCTTTAATCGCCGTTATTTTCGTTAAAATGAAGGGCTTGAGAAGACGATTTTCCATGCAGTTAGTCTCAAAACCGTGAAGCTCATCCTCAATAAACTAAACTTTAAATTATTTATTATCAATTATTTACAGTGTTATCAATTGATATATCGACCCATGTCACACACCTTCCTTCTCTTATTTCTCGTCGAAAAATTTATCTTTATTTTTGTTGTGATAAAGCGCGCACTTTCACTTTTAATCTTGGTTTAGATGGCTTTTAGCCATGCTGAAGAGGAAGATTCATAGTGTTGTTTTGTGGCGATTATTAATTTGATAGGAGTGATAGTGAGGACAGGCACTGTATTGGTGACAGAGAGATATCGGGGACAGACACTTTTAGAAAAATATCGTGATTGTGGGGACAGGCACCTTCTGACTAAGGTGCCTGTCCCCGTAAGAAGGTACCTGCAAGAAGAAAATAAAAACGGCATGGACTTAACGTGTCTGTCCTCCTAAAGGGAAACGTGTCTGTCCCCGTAAGGAGCTCTGGACTTAAAGTGTCTGTCCCCGGAAGGGGAGGCACTTTATTGCGTTGGTGGGTGTGTTGTTAGTCGTCTAACAGTAGTTGGCGCAGTTGTTGGTAGTAAGATTCTAGCTGAGTGCGGGTAGTGCTACGTTTGTCGCAATGATCGAGGATAAAGCGAATGGAATTCAGCACAGTGCGCCACCTTGGCGTTTTGGGAAGGGTTTCTAGCAAGAGGTACTTGTCTAAAGTGCGCGTTTGTAAGCTGCTACGATCAAGGTATACGCGCCATAAGCCGCTTTGTTCGGCAAAGTCGAACTTGGTTTTGCCGGTGGCTTCTTCCCAGTAATCTAACCCTGCAATCATGGCTTCGACAATGAGCTGCCTACGGGTGTTGATTTTACTTTCTTGTTGATGTTCAGCTTTTTCTGCCAGCGCCTCAAACTCACCGCCCATGGCTTTTAATGCGTCCAGTTGGCGAATGTCGCCGCCTAATGCATACCCAGAGAGGGCTTCAATCGCACTTTCAAGGCTTTGTATACGGGTTTGAGAAACGGGGGCATCGTTGTTGATCACGTAGAGGCTGTCAATATCAGATTCTGCAGGAAAGCGTAACAACATGCCATCAAGGTGCTCAGGCGTTCCGTCAATAAAGGCGGTAAGTGGCCCTTGATAGCGTTCGCTATGTTGGGCGTGGTCGGGGGCGGTAACGAGTGCGTGGCCGTGCATGCGTTTTACGTCTTCTTTATCGCGCTTAAACAAGCGTGCTGCCGCTTCGTTGACGAACCTAACTTGGCCATCACGACTCATGCCGAGCATGGCTTCGGGCGCAAGAGACAGCTGTGAGATCAGCCAAGATTGTGTTTCGAGCAGGCTGGCTTGTTGTTGTGCGCTTTGCTCTAGTGCCTGTTCAAGGCGTTGATTTTCTTGGCGTCGCTGCTCAGCTTGACTTGCGGTTAGGTGGGTGGCAATCCGTGCGGCCAGCTCTCGTTTATCAAAGGGTTTACTGAGGTAATCATTCGCACCCACGCTAAAGCCATAGACCCTGTCATCCGGCTGGTTGAGTGCAGTGAGCATAATGATGGGAAGTGCGGCATGATCGAAGTGTGTCCTGAGTTGCTCGCAGACGTCAAAGCCACTCATTCCCGGCATCAGTACATCCAAAAGTACCAGATCTGGCGGTGTGGCGATCACGTTATCTATCGCAGTGCGGCCATCGCTGGCGGTTGAAACACGGTAGCCTTCCATGTGAAGAAAGCTGGTTAGGATTTGTTGATTGGTCGGCTCATCATCGACAACCATAATATGCAGCGCGTCTTCGGCTGGAGCGGGGACGCTGGCTTCAGCTGGGTGGGGGAAGTGTTGATCCGCGTCTAAGGGGTGGATATGCTCGGACATCGAGATATGCTGATCAGTCTCATCCGTCAATGCGGGCATTTCATGTGCTTTGGCAAGCGTGAAACTGAACGTGGTTCCGACCTGTGGTTGACTACTGACATAGAGTTGACCGCCCATCAGTTCAATCAGTTGTCGGCTAATCGATAGCCCTAGACCCGCACCGTGTTGATAGTGATAGTGGCCGCTTACTGCTTGGGCAAGCGGCTCAAAGACTCGGCTGAGTTGTTCGGCGGGGATCCCTTTGCCGGTATCAACCACTTGAACGCGAATACGGTCATCAATGGTATCGGCACTGATCACTATTTTGCCTGCATCGGTGAACTTGATCGCATTGCCAAGCAGATTGTACATAACTTGCTCGAGCCGTTGCGGATCGGCGTATACCCATACTGGCGAATCGCTCAGCTGGTTGATGATCTCCAAGGGTTTATCTTTTTTAAGGTGCTTGGCGAGTGAAAGGACCAATTGTGTCATTGCGTTAACATCGACAGGACATTGTTCGAGATCCAGTTGGCCATAACGCATTTTGTGATAATCGAGAAGATCATCAACCAGTTTTGCTAGCCGTTGACCACTGTTCACGATGATCGACAATTGGTATTGGTGATCGCGACTAATTGGGCCGTTCGCACCATCAATCATTGCTTCTGCAATACCTATCATACCGTGTAGCGGCGTGCGTAGTTCATGTGACGTGGTGGCGAGGAACTCATCTTTTAGCGTGTTGGCCAACTGCAGCTCTTGGTTCTGAGCTTTGATGATGGTGAGGTTGGCTTCTAAGGTTTGATTTTGCTGTTGAATTAACTGGATTTTCTCGCGAATGGCATGACGCATGCGCGCAAAACTCACTGCTAGCCGACCCACTTCATCAGGCCGGCGTGTGTGATGGATTTGGGTGTCGAGATCACCGGCACTGACTTTTTCGGCGGCCCACGTAAGCTGAAGGAGTGGTCGAGTAATAAAGTTAGACACATAATGCGATGCAACGACCACGGCGAGGGTCGCGAGCAGCATGGCGACAATAAATAGCTGCTCTAATTGGTGGATTCGTGCGAACGCAACTTGTGTGGGTACCTCGGCGACGAGTCCCCACTTTAAACCATGGCTATCAATGGGGGTATAAGCGGCGAGTAATGTGTTGCCCGAGGGGCTTTGGTAACGGGTGACACCTGTGTTCCCCGCTAGCGCCTTGTCCATCACTGGCGTGCTGTTGGTGATTGCTTTAGAGGCTGCTGATTGCGCACGTACTTGGCCGTCTTTTCCCACCAATAAGGTTTGAATACCATTGGACTCTCTCGGCGCCATTAATGTGGCAAGAGCCTGGTTGGGTAGCCGAAACAGGGCATAACTATGAAGGTATCCTTGTTGAATAATCGGTGCACCTAGCCAAGCTACGGGTATCCCATCTTGCTCGGGTGAGAAATCTGAAATAACGACATGTGGCGTCGGGTCAAGTTTGCCTTGTATCTTTTGGCTGTGCTGTGTCAAGGCTGAGAAGGTGTGCCCCAATGAGGTATCTCGGAATGGCCCTGTGATTAAATTGGTGCCGTAGTTGGCGTGTTTTTTCACCGAGTAGGTGACGTTGCCTTGTTTATCGACGAGTAAAGCATCATCAAAATCCGCGCGTTCCAGTAACGCCTGATAAGCGCGATGATAACGTTGATGGAGCAGCCGATAACGCTCAGTGGCTGAATAGTTGGGATCGTCTTTGGCGACGGGCGTTTTTATTTTGTTCCCTGACTCGGGGAGATAACGGCGTTGGGCGTATTGACGGGCTTGTTCAATGTCAGGGCGTAAGCGGCGAAATGCATCGATCAAACCATAAAAATGGCCGCCACTGGCATAGGCTAGCTCAGAGGCCACAAAGCCTAGCACTTCGGCTTCTTGGGCATTCAAGTAATCATTGATTTGCTGCTGCTTGCTGTCTCGAACCGATAAAAGGTGCGCGGTACTTTGCTTTTGCAGATCCTGGCTATAAGCATTTAAAAAAAACAATGCCACCAAAGTGAGTGGAAGAAGGCTTAATAACAAGAATGCCAGCATCAGGGTATGATGAAGGCGTTTAAATGGGTAGACAGCGAGAAACTTCTTCATAATAAACAGCATTTTCCCTACAGCACTTTAATAAAGGTTGTGGGTTCACTCGTCCTGTCTGAGTCAATGTTAACGTGAATAATCAGGCTTGAGGAACGCATCCTGTTACGACGTTACTGCGTTTTTTCGCTTTGACAAGGAAGTATCGATAGAAGCGTGTTGATTGACGCACTTTTCTATGTATCGCTGCAAGTGAGGGTAGGGTGACAGGTATTGCGTCGGCGGAATAAATCTAAAAAAAGGCCTCAGCATATGCCGAGGCCTTTGAAGAATGCCGTTAAGCCTAGCGATTAGTGCTGGGGCTTGGTCGCAGGCGCATACGCTGATGCACGAGCGCAGGCACTACCTGCTGCTTTGGCGTCTGCGTTTGGCGCGTTAAACGCGGCGATAGCCACAGGGCTGTGATCGACTGTCTCATTCGGTGCCGGCGCTTTCATCATCGGTGATGTTGCGCGGCGATATTGAATAGTGGCGGTCGGTGCATTGATTGCCACCTCGCGCTCAATCACTTTCTCGGTCACTAAATCGACGTTCGGATCATGCTCCGGTGTCGTGGCCGGTGCGGGTGAAACGGCTACTTGCGGTGTGGCTTCCACCTCAGGCGTCTGCACGGGCTGCACAACAGGCTTCTTCTCAGCCGCGGGTGTGCCTACAGAAGATGCAGGGCGGGTTGAGACGGGGGCCGCGTCAGCCGGTTTGCTTTGCATGATAATGACTTTACCCATCGCCATTTCAGGACGCGCCACACCACTCACAATACCACTCACAATCGGTTGATGGGTTTGGCGTTTATCTTGGCGACGGCGATCTTGCCTCACCTTGACCGGTTGCTCTACTGACCACACTTTGCCCATTGCCATTTCCGGTGAGGCCATGCCCGTGGTGAGCGGCATTGGGCTTTTCACTATTGGACGGCGACGACGACGCTGGCCACTGGCGCGAAGATGGCGAGGTGAGCGACGGTTACGACGCTTGTCCTGCTGGCCTTCTTTTTTGCCGTTTTCCGGTTGCTGTTTCGCTTGTTGGGCGACTTCGGCACCGACTTGATGCAAGTCTTTGCCTGGCTCGGCGGCAGTCTCGACCGGCGCGTGTGTCTCTACGATGTCTTTATTAATCCGCACGCTACGGTTTAGCTTACGACGTTGACGGCGCTGTTTAACCTGTTCGGTTTTTTCCGCCTTCTGATCGTTTGGCTTCTGACCTTTATTATCCGCTTTTTCAGCTTGCGGTTTCGCCGCTTTACTGTCGTCTTGTGGTTCGACCGCTGGTGCTTGCTCTGCGGTTTTCTTCGCTTTTTCGCTACGGTTATCGTTGCGAGGCTTCTTGCCTTTACGATTGGTGTCGCGACGTTCTTCTTGGGATTTATTCTGACGACGTTGCTTATTGTTACGACCGCGATCGTTACTGCTGTTATCGCTTTGCTCGTCTTGCGCATCGGGCTTATGGTTGCTAGCCGATGGGTTGCTTCGCGATGAGTTGCCACGCGATTGACTACCACGAGACTGATTGCGACGATTTTGTTGGTCGCGTGATGATTTCTGACCTTGTTCCTGGCTTGATGCTTCAGGCTTTTGTGTGGTTTGGTTCGTCGCCTCATCACTGGCAGGCGCGCTAAATAGCTTAGCAATAAACTGACCGACTTTTGCCAATAATCCCGGTGTTGTCGCTTTAACGGATGCCTCGGTCGACGCCGTTTGAGCTGGCGCACTTGGCGCTGGTGTTGCGGGTGCGGCAAAGCCTTGCAGAACAGGCTCTTCACGTTTTTTCGCTGGACGTGCTTGTTGTGGCTCTTCGCGTGCTTCTGCTTCTTTCAACGCGTCGATTTGACCGGGCAATTGATAAGACAGGTCAGCCATCTCTTCACCACCGCGCACACGAACCACATCAAAGTGCGGGGTCTGCATTTCGGCGTTTGGTACCACCACCACTTTGACATTGTGGTACTTCTCAATGTGCTGGACGGAGCGGCGTTTTTCGTTGAGCAGATAAGAGGCCACAGGGACAGGAACAATACCGAGTACTTGTGCGGTGTTTTCCTTCATTGCCTCTTCTTCCATCAAGCGAAGGATGGAAAGAGACAGTGACTCGTTATCACGAATGACGCCTGTGCCCTTACAGCGTGGGCAAATATGATGACTGGCTTCCGCCAATGAAGGGCTTAAGCGCTGACGCGACATTTCTAACAAGCCAAAGCGCGAGATGCGGCCGATTTGTACGCGAGCACGATCCATTCGTACCGAATCGCGGAGCATGTTTTCGACTTCGCGTTGATGACGTACTGGAGTCATGTCGATAAAGTCGATCACCACCAGGCCGCCCAAGTCACGCAAACGCAATTGGCGGGCAATTTCTTCTGCCGCTTCGACGTTGGTTTGGCGAGCTGTCTCTTCGATGTCGCTGCCTTTGGTGGCTCGGGCAGAGTTAATATCGATAGACGTCAGTGCCTCAGTCGGATCGATAACAATCGAACCACCGGATGGCAAGCGTACTTCGCGTTGGAAGGCCGATTCGATCTGGCTCTCGATTTGATAATGGCTAAAGAGTGGAACTTCGCCATCATAAAACTTAATGCGGCTGACAAAGTCAGGACGAACCAGCTTGATGTGTTCTTGCGCCCGTGTGAAGACTTTTTCGCTGTCGATCAAAATCTCGCCAATGTCGCGACGCAAGTAGTCACGGATTGCGCGCGCAATCACGTTACTTTCTTGATGGATAAGGAAAGGTGCAGGGTTTGCCGCTGCCGCTTCTTTCACCGCTTGCCAATGGTTAAGAAGCACTTTTAAATCCCACTCAAGCTCTTCGGCCGATTTGCCGACCCCAGCCGTGCGGACAATCAGCCCCATGCCCTGTGGTAGCTCGAGGCCCGACATGGCTTCTTTCAGCTGGCTGCGTTCTTCGCCTTCGATACGGCGAGAGATACCGCCTGCACGCGGGTTATTTGGCATCAGAACCAGATAACTACCGGCTAAAGAAACAAAGGTGGTCAGTGCCGCACCTTTATTACCGCGTTCCTCTTTGTCTACTTGGACAATAACTTCCTGGCCTTCTTTCACCACATCTTTGATGTTGGGACGGCCTTGATAGCTGTAACCGGAAGGGAAGTATTCGCGGGCGATTTCTTTGAGCGGGAGGAAACCGTGTCTGTCTGCGCCGTAATCAACAAATGCCGCTTCCAAGCTGGGTTCAATACGGGTGATGCGTCCTTTGTAAATGTTAGCTTTTTTCGATTCATGGCCAGGGCTTTCGATATCGAGATCGTATAACCGTTGACCGTCAACCAATGCGACGCGCAACTCTTCTTTCTGAGTTGCGTTAATCAACATTCTTTTCATCTGATTTTTCTCATTTATTTATCGTTGTTATTAGCGGTTGATGACGAGAGCAGTCGCCAATGCTGCCTGACCCCAAGTCTGATATGATGCAGCCTCCCGGCTGGAGAAAATCAGGGGTGCGCTCGGGCAAGTTTTAATCGGCCAGCTGCAACGGTTTTTATGGCTCACCGGATTACACAGTTGGCGTCCGCCGTTTTTTACCGATGGCGGAGAGCTCTGACACTGACTCACTGCCTCGTGTCAACACACTAACGGGTGCTTTGGGTTTACGTCTTACGCCAATTGCCGCGTAACGCCTTAAAAGCATTCGGAATTATGGTGCTATTGCGGGATTAACCGCATGACGGTTACCGACTGCTCGATTCGCAACCGCACCGCTCGCGTTTTTATACCCCGAGCGCCACGTGTTTGCCAAGCGCGATATCTCTATCGCAGGCGATAAACCGTGTGTCAGCTAAGCGTTTGCTTTTCTGACTAACGCCGCAACTATAGCAGGGAGACCAGAGTCCAGCAATCGGCTTTATTGGCTTATGTTGCCTTGATAGAAAAACCCAGTGAATATGGCGTTTTTTTGCACGATTGCCCGGCAGGAAGAGAGCGGAACTCAACGGATTTTGCCGCGATTTTGCGGCATAGCTATCACGTGATTTAACGGCTTTAGCACGCTCAACAGGTGCATGTCAGCACACTTAGAGGTAGAATAATAAGTTATGACAGAACAAAAATCTCAAGTGCGATTTATCGACATCGATGATGATATCGCCGGCCAACGTATTGACAATTTTTTGCGAAATCAGCTGAAAAATGTCCCGAAAAGTATGATTTATCGCGTGCTTCGTAAAGGCGAAGTGCGAGTTAACAAAAAACGGATAAAACCGGAATATAAACTCCAACCGGGAGATGTGGTGCGCGTGCCACCTATTCGTCTTCCCGACAAAGATGAAAAAGCCGCACCCAGCACCAAGTTAGACAAAGTAGCAGCGCTTGAACATTGTATTTTGCACGAAGACGATCATCTGTTAGTGCTTAATAAGCCATCGGGGACCGCGGTGCACGGAGGCAGTGGATTGCAATTCGGTGCCATTGAGGCCATGCGCGCATTGCGGCCTAAGGCGCGTTTTTTAGAGCTGGTTCATCGGATCGACCGTGACACCTCAGGGATTTTATTGATTGCGAAAAAACGCTCGGCACTGCGACATTTACAGGCGCAGTTTCGAGAAAAGACGGTGCAAAAAGAGTATTACGCGTTAGTCATGGGCAAATGGCCAGCCAAACAGCGCAAAGTCACCGCACCGCTATTAAAAAATGAGGTGAATAGCATTGTGCGTGTTAACCCTAAGGGGAAACCGTCTGAAACGCGTTTTAAAGTGATTGAAAGCTTTGCTGACGCTACCTTGGTGCAGGCTAGTCCTGTGACGGGACGAACGCATCAAATACGGGTACACGCGCAGTATGTCGGGCATCCTTTAGCGTGGGATGATCGCTATGGTGATCCGCGCTTTGATGCATACACCCGGTCAGTCGGGCTGGATCGCTTGTTCCTTCATGCTGCCAATATCCGTTTTATGCATCCGGGGAATGAAGACACCATGACGCTCAGCGCGCCGATGGAGCCCAAGCTTGAGCGTGCCCTTGAAGGGCTACGGGCGAAAAACGCATAATTTTTTCCGTATTCCCAGATCGTCAATACGCAGTATTTTGTCGCTGCGTCTTGCAACAGTAAGTGTTGAGTACACGAGGTAAAAATGCACATTGAACCACCGACCACTGTTGATTGTGATGCGGCGTCAAATATGGCAATAAGAAAGCCGCATCCTGCCATTGCCTCTTATTCGTTACTGATTTTTGATTGGGACGGTACGGTGATGGATTCCATTGGGCGGATTGTGTCTAGCCTTGATAGGGCAGCACGTTTAACCGGTCAGTTGCCAGTGTTACCGCCTGAACGCTTGCAAGCCATGATCGGTTTAAGTCTGGAAAAGGGCTATCAATTACTCTATCCCGGCGCTGATCCGGCTTGGTATCCGAGCTGGATTGCGCATTATCGTCAGCAATTTGTCCACGATAATCCGACACCGTGCCAGCTTTTTTCTGGCGTCAAAGACACATTAGTGGCATTAAAAGCACAAGGCTTTCAATTAGCGGTTGCGACCGGAAAATCACGAGCAGGCTTAGATCGAGCTATGGCAGAGACAGGCACGCAGGATTTATTTGTTGCGACGCGTTGCGCGGATGAAACGGCATCTAAACCTGACCCACAAATGCTAGACGAAGTGTTGGCGCAAACGGGTATCGCGCGCGAGAAAGCGATTATGATCGGTGATACGGGCCATGACATGCAGTTAGCCGTCAATGCGGATATGGCACGGTTGGCTGTTACCTGGGGCGTTGAAGATCACGCTAGCCTAACGACCTTTGGTCCCGTTGCTGTATTGGACAGCCTCACCGCATTGATAGATCACGCGCCGGTTACAACCGGCTAAATCTTAAATCGGCTTCTTGCGGTCCCCCATGTTATCGGCGATTATTGAGTAATAGATTGTATAGGAAGTAAAAGGCATGAATAGAAAACTAGAGGCCTATGGTGTTGGTGCAATACAGAGGCCAAAAATCAAAGCCAAGAAAAGTCTTGATTTATCGGGTGTTTTAGGACGTCAGATTGTCAAGTCAGAAACCAAGCTGGCTTTACGAACACACTCTAATACCTTTAAAAAGCTCGCTGATATGTAATGGATATTATTAGCTTTCCCTTTGAACGTGTCATTGAGATAAATGCGCTAATTCTGGATTCAGGCCCTGGGATGAAAGGTGCTATTGATTTAGGAAAACTGCAAGGAGCATTGAGTCGCATTGATAACGCTATTATTTACGATGGGCTTGATGATGTGTTCGAGATAGCAGCAAAATACACAGCCTGTATCGCTGTAGCTCACGCGCTTCCCGATGCCAATAAGCGTACTGGTTTAGCGGTTGCACTGGAGTATCTATCGCTCAATGACTTTGAACTAACGCATGACAATTCACTTCTCGCTGACGCTGTGCGAGATCTTGTCATAGGCGAAATTAATGAGCTTGATTTTGCAGACATTTTATACGCACAGTATGCTGGCGTATAAACTAGCTTGACTAGCTTGACTAGCTTGACTAGCTTGGTTTTTCGTCATACATGCGATCTTGTGGTAAATCTTTCTGCCTTTTTAGAAAGCAAGTTGTATCGAGATCTGCTCGATACACGCCATTGCTGCAACTTAGATAACCCTAATCCTTTCTTTCTCTAACATCTCGCGTAGCCGAATCAGTGGCAGCCCCACTAATGTATTGGGATCGCGGCCATGCATGGCGTTAAAGAGGGCAATCCCTAAGCCTTCGCATTTAAAGCTGCCCGCGCAATCTAGCGGTTGCTCGATATCGATGTAGCGGACAATCTCCTGCTCGGTGAGCTCACGGAAATCGACATGAAAAGGTTCAACGTCCGATTGATGCTCACCGGTTTCACTATTAATCACCGCCAGCCCCGTGTAAAAGGTCACTTTCTTGCCGCTGGCGCGCTTTAACTGCTCAATGGCGACGTCTCGCTCATGCGGCTTGCCTAAGACTTCCTCGTCAATCACACACACTTGGTCAGAGCCTATAATGATGGCGTTATCGAACAGCGGCATCCCGGCCATCGCTTTTTCGAGTGCGAGCCGTTCCACTAAGTCAGTGGCGCGTTCGTTCTCGAGTCGACTTTCGTCAATGGCAGGTGAAAAAGTCGAAAAGGGGAGGGCGAACTTTTTTAAGAGGGCCTGGCGGTAGGGGGAGCTTGATGCCAGCACAATTTTTGGCGGTTGTGTGGTATGCATGACCGTTCCTTTTTTAAGCGCGCCAGTGTGTCTAAACGACTCGCGCGTGATCGATTTTTGTTAATTGTTCGCACTCAGTCTAACCTGAAAAGATAACTTGCGCGATGTCGGCAAACCGGCCGAGTGGCTATCGAGCCTAAACAGCGACGCGTAGGTAACATTTTCTTTGACTCCAGCGCATTTGGAGGCTAATATTCGCGCCCTATGCAGAAGGTAAAGCTACCGCTGACGGTTGATCCGTTCCGTTGCGCCCAAAAGCAACTCGACTACGATGGTATTGTAGACAAGTCGCGATTGTTGCGCCTCGGTGAGGCAACCCAAAGCATCGATAGTGATGCAGAGGTCATGCTTTCATTCGACATTGATGCCCAAGGTTTGAAAATTGTAACGGGTCGAGCAGCCGTTTCAGTGAGTCTTGAGTGCCAACGTTGTTGGGGGCCGTTCTCGTATCGCTATGAAACTGAATTCGTTTATAGCCCGGTTTTCAATGAAGACCAGGTGGGCAATTTACTGGATGCTTATGAGCCGGCATTAGTCGACGAAAACGGTGAGATTGATCTGATTCAATTGGTCGAAGACGAGTTGATTGTGGCCTTGCCACAAGTCGCCATGCACGAAGATACAGACTGCAAAGTCAGTACGGACAACATGGTGTTCGGGGAAATCCCACTTGCTGATGAGCGTCCAAATCCGTTTGCCGCACTAAAAAACTTAAAGCAAAGTAACGAGGAGTAGGGTCAATGGCCGTACAAAAGAACCGTAAAACCCGTTCTAAGCGTGGTATGCGTCGTTCACACGATGCACTGGGTACTCAAGCTGTATCTGTAGACAAAACCAGCGGTGAAACTCACCTGCGTCACAATGTGACTGCAGACGGTTTCTACCGTGGCCGCAAGGTTATCAACAAGTAAGGTTGACCCTTGACTAGGCTAACCATTGCACTCGATGCGATGGGCGGGGATTTTGGTCCCCAAGTCACAGTGCCTGCCTCCGTGCAGGCATTGTCGCGTTTTGCGGACCTAAAAGTGATGCTAGTGGGCGATGAATCTCGCATCCAAGCGTCGCTTCGTCAACTTAATGCCCAGCATCACCCCCGACTATCCATCGTCCATGCCCCGGACGTAATCCCTAATGATATGCGCCCGTCTACCGCATTGCGACGTAGCGCCGAGACCTCCATGCGTGTCGCGCTTGAAAGCGTCGCCAGTGGTGAGGCGGATGCGTGTGTCAGTGCCGGCAATACCGGTGCTTTGATGGCGTTGTCCAAATACCTTCTGAAATTATTACCCGGTATCGATCGGCCGGCGCTAGTGACTGCGCTGCCCGGAGCCAATCATCAACGTAAATGGTTGCTTGATTTAGGGGCGAATGTGGCCTGTGACGCGGATACGCTCTTCCAGTTTGCGGTGATGGGGGCGGTGTTAGCCGAAGCAGAGCTTGGCCGTACGCCAAAGGTTGGCTTATTAAATATCGGTGAAGAGGCGATCAAAGGGAATGACTGGGTGCGTCGTTGTGCTGACTTGCTTTTGCATAGCCCATCGGTGCATTACACGGGTTATGTCGAAGGCGACCAGATTTACACCGGTGAAACGGATGTGATTGTCTGTGATGGTTTTGTTGGCAATGTCGCATTAAAAACCAGCGAAGGCGTCGCCCGTTTGATCACTGATAAGGTGAAAGCGCACCTTAATCCTCATCCTATCAAGCGCTGGATCGCGAAATGGCTATTTTCTGAGCTTTTAAATCAACTCCAACAGCTGAAACCCGACCAGTACAACGGCGCAAGTTTGCTAGGATTGCGCAGCATCGTTGTAAAAAGCCACGGACGCGCAGATATCGCCGCTTACGAAAACGCTATTTTTGAAGCGGTGCACGAGGTCGAACGGCAAATCCCAACTAAGATAAGTGACCGTTTAGAGGCAGTTCTTCTCGAGAGGCATTAGTAGTCTTCATGTATAGTAAGATTTTGGGCACAGGCAGCTATTTGCCTGAACAGGTTCGCACCAATGCTGACCTTGAACAGATGGTAGACACCAGTGACGAGTGGATTGTGACCCGTACGGGGATCAAAGAACGTCGCATTGCTGCACCGACAGACACCGTTGCCTCAATGGCTTATCAAGCCGGCGTACAGGCGATTGAAATGGCCGCCATCGACAAACATGATATCGATCTCATTATTGTTGCCACGACCAGTGGTGAACGTGCGTTTCCAGCCGCTGCCTGTGATGTGCAAGCGATGTTGGGGATACAAGGTTGTCCCGCGTTTGATATTGCCGCTGCATGCTCTGGTTTTGTGTATGCGTTGAGTGTGGCCGATCAATACGTTAAAAATGGGTTGGCAAAACATGCCCTCGTGATTGGTGCCGATCGCCTCTCGCACACCTGCGATCCCGCGGATCGGTCTACCGTTATTTTGTTTGGCGATGGTGCGGGAGCAGTCGTGCTTTCGGCCGATGAGCAAGATGGTATTTTGTCCACCCATTTAAAAGCGGATGGAAAATTTGGTGAGCTTTTGAAACTGAAGTATCCCGATCGGGGCCAATCCCATGTATCGGATGAAGCCTGGCTCTATATGGCCGGCAATGAAGTGTTCAAAGTGGCGGTAACGCAGCTGGCGAATATTGTCACGGAAACCCTTCAGGCGAACCAAATCGAAAAATCAGACATTGATTGGTTAGTTCCTCATCAGGCGAACTACCGAATTATTAAAGCGACCGCGAAAAAACTCGCGATGTCGATGGATCAAGTGGTGTTGACCCTAGACCGTCATGGCAACACATCAGCGGCTTCTGTACCGACTGCGTTTGATGAAGCGGTGCGTGATGGACGCATTCAACGTGGTCAAACGGTATTGCTCGAAGCATTTGGTGGCGGTTTTGCATGGGGTTCTGCACTGGTCAGGTTCTAAACTAATAGGAAACGAATATGACTCAAACAGCGATCGTATTTCCGGGCCAAGGCTCGCAAGCCGTGGGTATGCTCGGTGAGTTAGCTGAACAATATGGTGTGGTTCAGCAGACGTTTGCAGAGGCCTCTGAGGTGCTTGGCTATGATCTGTGGGCGTTGGTTCAACAAGGTCCTGAGGCAGATTTGAATGAAACCCACCGCACTCAGCCTGCTTTGTTGGCGGCATCAGTGTCGATTTGGCGGGTCTGGCAATCGCAAGGTGGTGTAACGCCTTCGGTACTCGCGGGTCATAGCTTGGGTGAGTACTCAGCTTTGGTCTGTGCAGGGGTATTGGACTTTAAAGCAGCCATTAAGCTTGTCGAGTTACGTGGCCAATTGATGCAAGAAGCCGTCCCTGCAGGCGTCGGTGCGATGTCAGCGATTATTGGTCTCGACAATGACGCTATCGCAACGGCGTGCGAACAAGCCGCTCAAGATCAGGTTGTTTCGCCGGTTAACTTCAACTCGCCCGGTCAAGTCGTGATTGCTGGGAATAAAGACGCGGTTGAACGCGCCAATATACTGTGCAAAGAAGCGGGCGCTAAGCGGGCGCTACCGTTGCCGGTATCCGTGCCGTCACACTGTGCATTGATGAAACCTGCTGCTGAAAAATTAGCGCAAGCACTTGAATCTGTCACGTTTAATGTGCCTGTCATTCCTGTGATCAATAATGCCGACGTGGCGACACCAACGGACCCAGCCGCCATTAAAGAAGCACTGGTGCGCCAGTTGCATAGCCCAGTGCGCTGGACGGAAACCGTTGAGCGTATGGCGACTGAAGACGTTGAGCAGCTGCTCGAGTTTGGGCCAGGTAAAGTCCTAACGGGATTGACCAAACGCATCAACAAATCATTGAGCAGTGCGGCTGTTAACGATAGCGCCAGCTTGGCGGCGGCAACAGCCTAAGTATGACTGTGCGGTAATAGTATTCTGTGACTGCCGGCCGATGTCGGCAGAATCAATTAAAAGGGTAACCGAATGAAACTAGACGGAAAAGTAGCACTGGTGACAGGTGCGAGCCGAGGTATTGGCCGAGCAACGGCAGAGCTTTTGGCTGAGCGCGGTGCAACAGTGATCGGGACGGCAACCAGTGAAAACGGTGCCGCAGCGATCAGCGACTACCTCGGTGAAAACGGTAAAGGGTTGGCCCTGAATGTCACATCATCGGATTCAGTGGCGGACGTTTTAGCCACGATCAAAAAAGAATTTGGTGATGTTGATATTCTGGTTAACAACGCGGGTATCACTCGTGATAACCTATTGATGCGTATGAAAGACGATGAGTGGCAAGATATCATCGATACCAACTTGACGTCGATTTTCCGTTTATCAAAGGCAGTCTTGCGTGCGATGATGAAAAAACGCTGCGGCCGAATCATCAATATCGGCTCTGTCGTCGGTGTGATGGGGAATGCGGGACAAGCCAACTATGCTGCGGCAAAAGCAGGTGTCATTGGTTTTACTAAATCCATGGCACGTGAAGTGGCTGCGCGTGGCATTACCGTTAACACCGTTGCGCCTGGGTTTATTGAAACCGATATGACGAAGGCCCTCAGTGATGATCAGCGTGCAGCAACCTTGGCACAAGTGCCCGCGGGACGTTTAGGCGATCCTAAAGAGATTGCTGCGACGGTCGCTTTTTTAGCATCAGACGATGCCGCATACATGACGGGCGAGACCTTGCACGTTAACGGCGGCATGTACATGATTTGATCGAGACCGTTGCAATCTGGAATGACACACGTCAAACTCCGATTGATTTGTCCCCAAATCGTGGTTTGACCAGCCGTGGAGGTCTTGCAACTTCCACATTAATGAATAAACTACAGCACATATCGCATCTGCGAATCTTGTAAGGACTAGTATTAATATGAGCAACATCGAAGAACGCGTAAAGAAAATCATCATTGAGCAACTAGGTGTCGACGAAGCAGAAGTGAAAAACGAAGCTTCATTTGTAGACGACTTGGGCGCGGACTCTCTGGATACCGTTGAGCTGGTAATGGCTCTTGAAGAGGAATTCGATACAGAGATTCCAGATGAAGAAGCAGAAAAGATCACGACTGTACAAGCCGCTATCGACTACGTAGTCGGCGCTTCAGCGTAATCTCAGAATCCTACCAGGCGGTCTCCTTGACCGCCTGTGTTTTTTTTACTCTACTCTACAATCCAAATTAATATTCTCCGGAGAATATCATCGTGTCTAAGCGTCGTGTTGTTGTGACTGGCATGGGTATGTTATCACCCGTCGGTAACTCAGTTGAGTCCTCATGGAAAGCTCTGCTAGCCGGGCAAAGCGGTATCTCCGCCATTGAGCATTTTGATGCCAGCGCCTTTGCTACTCAATTTGCCGGCATGGTTAAAGACTTCAACTGTGAAGACTACATGTCGAAAAAAGATGCACGAAAAATGGACTTGTTCATTCAATACGGCATCGCGGCCAGTGTTCAAGCCATTCAAGACTCCGGACTGCAAGTTGACGACCACAATGCGCACCGTATTGGTGTTGCAATCGGATCGGGCATTGGTGGCCTTGGTTTAATTGAACAGAACCACCGTGCATTTGTGGAGAAGGGTCCACGTAAAATTAGCCCTTTCTTTGTGCCATCAACCATCGTCAATATGATTGCCGGTCACGTATCGATTAACTATGGCATGCGCGGTCCAAATATCTCGATTTCAACCGCGTGTACCACCGGCCTACACAATATTGGCCATGCGGCGCGTATGATTGCGTTTGGTGATGCCGATGCCATGGTGGCAGGCGGCGCCGAAAAAGCCTCGACAGAGCTGGGTATCGGTGGTTTTGCTGCAGCGAAAGCGCTGTCGACCCGCAACGATGATCCTCAAGCGGCCTCGCGTCCTTGGGATAAAGATCGTGATGGTTTTGTCCTTGGCGACGGTGCCGGTGTGATGGTGCTTGAAGAATATGAACACGCTAAAGCTCGCGGGGCGACGATTTATTGTGAGCTCGTCGGCTTTGGTATGAGTGGTGATGCGTATCATATGACATCACCCAGTGAAGACGGCTCTGGCGCGGCACTGGCGATGGAAGCGGCCATTCGTGATGCAGGCATCACGCCTGAGCAAATTGGTTACATCAATGCCCATGGCACCTCAACCCCGGCGGGTGATGTGGCCGAGAGTAAGGCCGTGCGCCGTGCGATGGGGGCAGCCGCGGATAGCGTTTTGGTGTCTTCGACCAAATCAATGACAGGACACCTTCTTGGCGCGGCAGGCTCGGTAGAGTCGATCATTACCGCGATGTCATTGATTGACCAAATTGTACCGCCGACGATTAACCTTGATAATGCTGATGAAGGGTGCGATCTCGATTATGTGCCACATCATGCGCGTGATGTAAAAATGGATTATGCGCTGTGTAACTCATTCGGCTTTGGTGGCACCAACGGCTCTTTGATCTTCAAAAAAATCTAATGACACGCGCAGTGAGCGCTACGTGATGAGAGATTTTGATTGAGAGATTTTGATATAATAACGGTCCGATTTGTCGGGCCGTTTTTATTGGTGAGGTGGCAAGGAATCATGTACTGGGTTAATGGACAGCTTAGCACCGAGATTGCGGTGTCCGATCGGGGCTTACAATTTGGTGATGGCTGTTTTACCACAGGTCATGTGTATTCCAAGGTGTTGCTCGATCGCGATGCACATCTTCTTCGCCTCCAGGGTACCTGTCAGCGTTTAGCCATTGCAGACGTTGACTGGCCCCTATTAGCGCACACCCTCGATTTGGTCTGTCAACAGGCTCAAGGTGAGCAGGTTCTGAAAGTGATCATCACCCGTGGTCAAGGTGGGCGTGGCTATAGCCCCCAAGGGTGCACGGCACCGACGGTTATCGTTAGTCTGCATCCTTTTCCCTCCCATTACCACCAGTGGCAGCAACAGGGGATCTCGCTGGCAACCACGTCCATTCAATTGGGCGCCTCACCGTTGGCGGGATTAAAGCACTTAAATCGGCTCGAACAAGTGTTACTCAAACAGGCACTCTCTGACACCACAGCCGATGACCTGGTGGTAAGCGATATGTTTGGCCATGTAGTGGAAACCTCAGCTGCCAATGTTTTTTGGCGTAGTGGCCCAGTGGTTTATACGCCGGCGCTACAGTATGCCGGTGTGGCTGGATTGATGCGCGATAAAGTGATGGCTGTGCTAGAGGGCGTCGGGGATGTTCAATGCCATACGGTGAGCACCGATGAGACGGCGCTTTACCAGGCCGATGAAGTCTTTATCTGCAACACCTTAATGAAAGTGGTGCCGGTCACGGCAATCAACGACACACCATTTAACACACATACCCTGACTCGGGTGTTACAACAGAGGTTAAACGCGTGCTAAAAAAGCGACTTTTAGGGGGGATCAGCGCGATAATGGCGTTGGTTGTGCTGGCCGCCGCAGTGGTAATATGGCAGACGAAAGCATTCGTTGCGACGCCCTTATCGATTCAATCTCCTCAATTATTCACTGTGCCGGCTGGTGCGCACTATCAACGCGTTATAAGGCAATTTGAAGTCAAAGGTTGGGTGGCATCAAGTATCTGGGCCAAGTTTGCTCCTCATCTGTATCCTGAGTTAACCCGCGTTCAAGCGGGGACATTTCAATTTCAACCTGGGCAAACGCTCGCGCAAGCGTTCACCACCCTCCGATCAGGACAGCAGTATCAGGCATCAATCACTTTTGTCGAAGGGAGCACGTTCGCACAGTGGCGTGCGCAGTTGCAATCAGCACCGCACTTAGATCATACACTAGAGGGTGTCAGTGAAGCGGTCATTGCCGATAAGCTCGGGGTATCACGTGATCAGTTAGAAGGACTATTACTGCCTGAAACCTATGCGTACGACGTGAATGATACGGATATTGACCTGTTACAGCGTGCCGTGCGCGCCATGGAGGCCACACTCGAGAAAGCATGGCAACACCGTGCCGACGACTTGCCTATTAAAACGCCCTATGAGTTATTGATCTTAGCCTCTATCATCGAAAAAGAGACAGCCGTTGCCAGTGAGCGTGAAAATGTGGCCTCTGTATTTGTTAACCGGTTGCGCAAAGGCATGCGCTTGCAAACGGACCCCACGGTCATTTATGGCATGGGAGAGCAATATGATGGCAATATCCGTAAGCGCGATTTGCGTACGCCGACACCCTATAATACCTATGTGATTAATGGGTTGCCGCCTACGCCCATTGCGATGCCAGGTAAAGCGTCGATCATGGCTGCCGCGCAACCGGCACATACTGATTATTACTACTTTGTCGCGACAGGCAAAGGGGGCCATCAATTTTCCACGACATTGGCCGAACACAATCGAGCTGTGCGTGATTACCTAAAAGTGTTGAGAAATCAATGAACAATCATTTTATCGTCGTAGAAGGCCTTGAAGGGGCGGGTAAGAGTACCGCCATTAGTCAAGTGAAGCAGGTACTCCACGATGCCGGCATTCATGATGTGATCACTACGCGTGAGCCAGGTGGGACGCCACTTGCGGAGCAGTTACGAACCTTGGTAAAACAAGGCCATCCTGAGGAGCCTTTAACAGATAAAGCCGAGTTATTAATGCTATACGCGGCTCGTGTTCAACTGGTTGAAAACGTGATCAAACCAGCGTTGGCAAAAGGGCAGTGGGTGATTGGCGATCGTCATGATATGTCTTCCCAAGCGTATCAAGGCGGTGGACGCGGGATGGATACTGCACTAATGGAAAGCTTAAAAGCGACTGTCCTCGGTGACTTTGCTCCCGCCTTGACGCTATATATGGATATTGATCCTGAAATGGGGTTGGCGCGTGCCCGTGGACGCGGTGAGCTCGATCGGATTGAGCAAATGCAGATCGACTTTTTTGAGCGCACTCGCGCGCGTTATTTGGCGTTAGCGCACCAGGATCCGAGTGTGGTGATTATCGATGCCAGTCAACCGCTTGAGGTGGTGACCGCCAGCATTAAAACGGCGTTATCGACGTGGCTTAAGCAACTTAAAACGTTATGAGTGAGTCAGTCGTCGCGCACCATCCCGCCCCGCACGTGTTTCCTTGGTTTAATACGGTATGGACGCACTGGCAGCAACTGTTAGTGACCGCACGCTTTCCGCATGCCGTATTACTGGCTGCCCCTCCGGGAAGCGGTCGGCGCGCAATGGCCAGTCATTTGGCCAAGGTGCGTTTGTGCAAGCAGCAGGCCGACCAAGCATGTGGGTGTTGTCATAGTTGCCAGTTATTTGATGCCGGTAATCACCCTGATATGCACTGGTTGATGCCTGAAAAACCTGGTAAGCAGATAGGTATTGATGCGGTGCGTAAGGTGCAACGTCAAGCGATGGAAACGTCACAGCTAGGCGGTGCCCGTTTTATCGTGATTGAGCGCGTTGAAAACCTCGGTGAGGCCGCGGCTAACGCACTATTAAAATCATTAGAGGAGCCGCCAGAAGGATGTTACTTCGTGTTGCTAACCGCGTCACTTGATAGCTTGTTAGCGACGATTATCAGTCGATGCAGCGTCTGGAAAGCGCCACAGCCGGATAACGAAACCGCGAAGCATTGGATTGAGCAAGCGTTGAAGCGCACGGTTCCTGATCATGCGGTCACGCTTTACCGCGGTGCGCCATTGGCAGCACGTGATTTTGTTGAATCTGGAGGACTCGAACATCATCATGCGGTGATCAATGGCTTCGCGACCTACGTAAAAAGCCGTACTGGCTTATTTGACACGTCAGAGGTGTTGGTCGCACACTATCCCGCCTCACTGGACTGGCTGAGCCACTTTCTACTTGATGTGCTCAAATGGCGACAAGGCGCAAAACACGCTATTTTGCATCGCCATCATCACGCCTTGGTGGCTGAGGTGGCGAATGTGATGGCGACTCAGCACGTCCATACGCAATTGCGACAATTACATCAACTGCAGCGTCAGCTGCAAACGCATACTGGGCTAAATACCGAATTGGTACTTAGCCAATGGCTATTATCGATTGGAGAATAACGTGTTAATAGACTCTCACTGCCATCTCGACAAACTGGACTATGATTCGCTGCACCAGAATGTGGAAGATGTTCTGGATAAAGCACAGGCAAGGGGTGTCGATTATTTTCTCTCTGTTGGCGTTACATTGGATAGTTTCCCGGCGATGCTAGACATGATCCGCCCTTATCCTCATGTTTTTGCCTCGTGTGGTGTTCACCCCTTAGATATAGAAAATGGGTTTGACTATCAGCAACTGAAAGCCCTGGCCGCGGATGAGCGCGTGGTCGCGATCGGGGAAACTGGGTTGGATTATCACTACCAACCGGAACTGGCCGAGCAGCAACAAGCGATTTTCCGTCAGCATGTCCGTCTCGCCGTCGAGCTAAATAAGCCCCTGATTATTCATACCCGTGCCGCGCGAGAGGATACCTTGACGATTTTGCGCGAGGAAGGCGCTGAGCGTGTAGGCGGTGTGCTACACTGCTTTACAGAGAGCTATGAAATGGCAGAAGCGGCGATTGAGCTAGGCTTCTACATTTCGATTTCTGGCATCGTTACTTTTAATAAAGCGACGGAGCTAAAGGATGTGGTGCGGCGTTTGCCGCTTGAACGATTGCTGGTCGAAACGGATTCGCCCTATTTGGCTCCGGTGCCGCATCGTGGCAAGCAAAACCAACCGGCTTACGTGAAAGAGGTCGCCGAATACGTGGCGATGTTAAAAGGTGAGTCTGTTGAAACGGTGTGTGATATCACTAGCCGGAACTTTTTTGCGCTTTTTTCGAGTGCGAATCCGCAATAATCCACGTCGCCCGATTGTTCAATCGGGCTTTTTTCCTACCTGAATGTACCCATGAATGATAACGACAAAAAGCGCGGCTTTTTATCGCTATAAAGCGCGTCGTTTTGATGATGATCTGGCTATACTGTCGTCAATAATCGGTTGTTTTTTCCTCAGGTTGTTGCTTTGCACTGAATGCGGCTCGAAATTTGATCTGGCGCAATTTAATCATAACTACATGGAAAATAGAGAAAAAATGGCTATTGTAACGTTTATCGTGTGCATGAGATTTTTCGTTACATGAAATAACTTTTGAGGTTTTTAAGTCGCTGTTTTTTTATGCGGTCTTTTTATCCGTCGTCAGTGTAAAAAGTTATTTTTAATCATTATCTTACGTTTATTTTTGTTGTTTTTGTCACCCGTTCTGTTTGTGATCTATATTTACTTTTTAATCAGTAAAGTCGTTACGGATAGGCAAGGTACTGATTCCCCCCTTATAGTTTGGGTGAGTTCAATAATCACAAATCGTTTGTTCTCTGGGCACCTGTTGTATCGTGTGACCTCTTGCGGGGGGAATCGAAAGGTCTGTCTTTAGAGACACAATTGTTAAACGTCCTTGTTAGGAGCAAGAACTATGTCAAAAAACCTCTTTGCTAATCTGCAAAAAGTCGGTAAGGCGCTGATGCTTCCAGTATCTGTGCTACCGGTTGCAGGTATACTATTAGGTGTTGGTGCGGCCAACTTTAGCTGGATGCCAGACATCATTTCTCACATGATGGAACAAGCGGGTGGCTCGGTGTTTGGTCAAATGGCCTTGCTGTTCGCGGTAGGTGTGGCACTTGGCTTCACCAATAACGACGGTGTATCGGGCCTATCTGCGATTGTCGGTTACGGCATCATGGTGGCTACGCTGGATGTGATGGCACCGGTTATGGGTGTAGATACGATCAAGACAGGTGTGCTTGGTGGTATTCTCGCTGGTGGTGTTGCTGCGTGGACGTTTAATCGCTTCTACACGATTCAGCTGCCAGACTATCTCGGCTTCTTTGCCGGTAAACGCTCTGTGCCTATTATCACCGGCTTTATTTCGATTGCTCTGGGTGTGATCCTGTCTGTGATCTGGCCGCCAATCGGTGGTGCGATCGCTACCTTCTCTCACTGGGCCGCAGAGCAAAACCCTGTTACCGCCTTTGGTATCTACGGTGTAGTAGAGCGTGCATTGATCCCATTTGGTCTGCACCACATCTGGAACGTGCCTTTCTTCTATGAAGCAGGTAGCTGTGTTAACAACGCCGGTGAGCAAGTCAACGGTATCATGACGTGTTTCTTGACCGCTAACGACGTAACGCGTGAAGCAGGTAACGGCTTTGGTCAGTTAGCCGGTGGTTACTTGTTCAAAATGTTCGGTCTACCCGCCGCTGCGTTTGCTATCGCTCACTCAGCGAAGCCAGAGAACCGTGCCAAAATCATGGGTATCATGGCATCGGCCGCTCTGACGTCGTTCCTGACCGGTATCACTGAACCCATTGAGTTCTCGTTCCTGTTCATCGCACCGGTACTTTACGGTATTCACGCCATCATGGCGGGTGCTGCTTATGTGCTGACGAACGCACTGGGTGTGGTTCACGGTCATACCTTCTCGAACGGTTTCATTGACTTTATCGTACAGATGCCACGTGCTGAAAACGTGACTACTCTGGTACTACTTGGTCTTGGTTATGGTGTGCTGTATTACATTGTCTTCCGCGTGGTGATTCGCGCCCTTGACCTGAAAACCCCAGGTCGTGAAGACGAAGCCGTGGCGGATGTATCGACAGCGACAGGCTCTGAACTAGCGGGTGACTTGGTCGCAGCTTTCGGTGGTAAAGACAACATTACTGCTTTAGACGCATGTATCACACGTCTGCGCGTCTCTGTGGCGGATACTGACATTGTTGACGAAGCGAAGTTGAAGCAGCTTGGCGCAGCGGGTGTTGTAAAAGTATCAGGTGGTGTACAAGCTATCTTTGGTACTAAGTCAGACAACCTACGAACTGAAATGGACAACTGGATGCGCGCGCAATAAGCGCTACCATTATCCATTTTGCAAAAGGGGTAGCCGGGTGCTACCCCTTTTTTGATCCAACTGGCTGGGTGATTAACCGCCTAAAGAAAGAAAAAAGAGCATAAGGACGGGAACCAGGAGGCTGAGAATAAACCCGCTGACAATGGCAATCGGCACACAGCGGATACCCCCGGTGCTTTGAATGATTGGCAGAGTAAAGTCCATCGCGGTTGCGCCGCCGTAGCCAATGGCGGTAAGTGGATAGCGACGAATCAATATTGGAATCATCATAATCGCTACAAGCTCGCGTCCCAACTCGAGAATAAACGAGGCGCCACCATAGACAGGGCCTAAGCCATCGCCCATTAAAATGCCGGCTAAAGAATACCAGCCAAACCCAGAGGCCATCGCTAAACCATGGTGATAAGGAATACCCAACCACCAAGCTGCCAGTAACCCCCCAGGTAAAGACGTTGCCACCACCAGTGCGGCAATCATCAAACCACGCTTATTGAGGATGATTTGTTTTAGCGTCATGCCGCTATTGCGTAGCTGGATGCCAATCAGTAATAGCAACAATAACAAAATACCTTCACTGGCGGCGTCGACCCAAGAGAGATCTTGTTGCCACAGTAGACCAACGATTAAACCTGTGGCGACCGCGCCGATCAGTTTTCCAGATTCAGACATCATGCCACGTAACGTCAGCTTATATTGGTGGCCTTGCGTTTGTGTCGGCATCCATTTATCGAGAATCGGCAGCGCTAAAAGGTTAGCGGCGCCAATACAAATGAAGAAAGTGGCGGCAAAATGCAAAATGGTGGAGATATGTTGGCCGAGGTTGTCTAAGCCCGCGAGGCTAAGCCCCATTAACACCAGGATAACCATGACCAATCGCATCGTCAGCGTATTCACGGTATGAACATGGCGGGGCTGCTTGAGTGGGATCAAGTAGCCAACGATAAGTGGCGCGAAGATAAATAACATCCCTGAAAACATTAGATGATGCTCGGTGTTAAGAAAGGGACTTCGAGGTTATCAATCAGTTAATAGGCAGGTCAATAAAATCAGACCAGAGTGACTTGCGCCTTCAACATCAGAGCCACTCTAGTTACTTGCTAGCGGAGGGAGTATGCAGCGGGTTTAGTATGAGACGTTTGCATCAAACGTTTGCATCCTACTAGATGCTCGTGGCGTCGATAACACGGTTGAGTTGACGTGAAAACTCGCGATCATCCAGATTGGAGAGTTCGTATAACGCCTCGGCGCCTGGCGCAGTCATTTCTACTTCATGCTCTTCAATCGCGTCATCGTGGTTGCGAAACATCAATAAGTGGTTCGCCATTCTTGCCACATCAAGATAGGTGATATCAGGACGCGGTTTGGTGTAAAGCTTGTTATTGATAGCCACTTCAATAAAATCGCGATCGAATGCCCATTGCTTCAGGACTAACCGGCTACAATCGCCGGCGAGCGCAAAAAAGACTTGCTCGGCAATATCAAATTGAAGGTAGTGACCTTCATGAATAAAGCGCTGGAATTCACCAATCACACTGTATAAACCGATGTCGGCCAGTAAACCGACAATCAGTGCTTTTTCTGGTTCGACCGATAGCGGCTCATCACAATAATGTCTGATAGTTTGGGTCACTAACGCCATTGCCGCGGCAAATTCACGCGACTTCTGTGCACTTTGCTTCAAAAGCGCGTTGCAGTCGCGAGAAAACGTCGCATCGCTTTTCAATTGGTGAATGGCCGCTGCGGTAATAATACCTAAAACACGGTCGACCCCTAGACGTGAAACGGCGGTTTGAACATCTTTGCATTGTCCAGTTGCCCTAGGCGCAAAAAGGGCGGAATTTGCCGCTTTGAGTACCGCGCCGCACAAGCTAGGATCTTCCATCAACAAGTTAGCAATATCCCGCATCGTGGTTTCAGGCTGCTTGCTGGCGTGCTGTATGGACAGAATGGCGTCCGGTAAAGGGGGAAGAGAGAGGCGGTTAACGCGAACGGTTTCGACAGCGCGTTTATAAAATTCGGTCTCGAGGGAGCGCAAATATTTATCGCGATCCGGTGAGACCCAGAAAAATGACAGATGATCCATAAGTCCCGATAGTGTTTGTCACCAGACGGCATGGTAATGCGGCCAAAAGCAAAATAGAACCGCCTTTGATCGAATCAGTGCGCCTGATGGCGTCTTTGGTGATGGTTTAAACAGCAAACTCGCGCCTATTCAGGGTCGGTAAGCGGATAACGCAATAGTTTATCAATAAATTCGGCAACGAATAAGGCGTTAGGCTGTGAAAGTAACAATTGTTTTTGCTTAACTTCAATGGGAAGCAGCTCTAACCAGCGTAAACAGACCCAACCTATGTCGTCATATTGGGTCAGCTGAAAATGGTCATGCAACCCAGGATTGGAACGGTAGTATTGTTTTAGCTTGTCACTCAGATAGTGATAGGGCTCAGGAACGGTTTGACGTCGCCATATCGGCAACGGAGTATGCCGTGCCAAGTCAATATCCCTTTCTCCTCGTTCGATAGCCTCCACCTTGACACTTTCAATGCCCTGTAATGTCAGTGCGATCTGCTGGGGATCATGGCGATTAAAATCAGCCACTTGGCAAAGTGTCACAATCGGGGAAATCGTGGAAGGACGCGGAGTCGACGGAGCCTGAGGGCTGATTTCGTCCATATCTATCATGGCCACAAGTAATCGCGGTGGCTCGCCTGCTTGTGGGAGTGCGTCTAAGTAGAAAGCCTCAGACACAATATACGTGTTTACGCCACCTGGTAATAAATGATTGGTTTCAATCAGCAAAGGGTGTATCGACATACCGGCTCCCTACTCATGACTGGCTTACTTCTAATTTAGCGCACTGTAGTGCAATGGATAAAGCTTTCTTAATTGAAGACTTTTTTAAGCTGATGAAAATACCTGTCATAAATGCGACATATTCCACAATATGAAAGTGGTCTTTATGGGGATGAGTGATCAAATGCATAGTATTTCATATCAATTTGATGCACTCTTCTTTGCGCAAATAAACATGCAAAATAATTAATTTATCAGTCAAAAATGCTATTGCCATTATTAATCACTTGCTAATAGGAGGAGCCCTTGATGAAAAAGCAATTAAAAACCCAAGTGACATGTTTTTTAAACACTTTCGGCGAGATGGAGCAGCGCTCAATGTTTGGTGGTACTGGGTTTTTCCATCAGGATGCGATGTTTGCGCTACTCACCGATAAGCGATTTTATCTGCGTGGTGGCGGCATAGTAACTGATGCGTTGGTTGATAAAGGGTGCAAAAAGTTTGTTCACGTGAAGAAAAGCTCGTCTGCGGTTGTGAATTATTATGATGTGACCGCACTCTTTATTGAGGACGATGTTGAACTGGCGGTGTTGGTTAAGGCGTCGCGCGATCATGCGCTGAATGATAGAGCATATAAAGCTGGGGGACATCACCGTCGTTTGCGCGATCTCCCTAACCTGCGTTTGACGATAGAGCGGATGTTGAAAAAGTCGGGGGTAGAAGATATTTCCACATTTTACAGCATGGCGCCGGAAGAGATTTTTCGTCGTTTGCAAGTGACGCATGGTAACGATCTTGATTTATGTTTGCTTTGGAAATTGGCAGGGGCGCAACAAGGCCGGCATTGGAAACTGATTGAAGAAGATGAACGTGAGCGCCTGTTATCTGCTGTTTGATCTCCTTTTTAAGGCGCGCGTGCCGATCTGCGGATCGGCGACTTTTTTATTGCGGTACTTTCATCGTGTTTATCTTCATGTTTCGGACGAATTGTGATCAATAAAAGGGTGTTAATGCGATGTTTGGATAAATAATCGACGGTTAAACCTAAAAACGATAATTTGTACGTGACAGCCAGAAAAACTTATGTAGAATTCAAACCACTTAGCCGAGAGGTGAAGCGCGAAGGCGCGTTGGCAGAGTGGCTATGCAGCGGATTGCAAATCCGTGGACCTCGGTTCGACTCCGGGACGCGCCTCCATAGAACTCTGGCTAGTACAAAACGGACGCGGGATGGAGCAGTTTGGTAGCTCGTCGGGCTCATAACCCGAAGGTCGGTGGTTCAAATCCGCCTCCCGCAACCAATTTTCTAAGCGCTTTTAAGCGCTTGATTGAATAAGCGACATTAGCTCAGCTGGTAGAGCGCGACCTTGCCAAGGTCGAGGTCACGAGTTCGAACCTCGTATGTCGCTCCAAATTAAAAACAGTGGCGTAAGCGGCTGAAAAAAAATTGCGTGCCCTGGTGGTGGAATTGGTAGACACAAGGGATTTAAAATCCCTCGACGTTCGCGTTGTGCCGGTTCAAGTCCGGCCCGGGGCACCATTACAAAGTAAAACGGCGACCTTAATGGTCGCCGTTTTTGTATGTCTCGCTATACCATACTCAAGCATTGTATTTCGTTATGATGCGCTAAACGGTATTGAACCTCTTGCTGATCGTGACAAGTACATTGGCGGATGATCGTGCCCCGCCTGATCCAAGTCTCCATCATGGCCTCAATACCGTCGGGACTGAGGCCGTACTCTTTTGCAAGCGCTTCTCGACTAATGACACCCGCCTGAGTGACACTGGCTTTGAGCTTTTGCAGGATCATAATAGGTCTCCTTGAACCAATGAGGATGGCGACCAACATAACGCATTACGCCGATCACGGTAATCAGTAGGGCAGAAAGGCTGACAATATAAACTGTCGCCTGAGTGGTCGCCACGCCGATTTGACTGACTTGAAAGCACAGTGTGGCACCACTGACAGCTAAGAGCATTGACCATCCCGCGATAAATAGCGCAAATCGACGGCCAAACTCACGGGTATAAGCTCCCATCGCGGCAACACAGGGCGTATACAGTAGGATCACAATCAGATAAGCCATAACACTGGCCGTCGTCGTGAATTGGCGGTGTAAATTGTCAAACGTTGCCATACTCACTGCTTGCTCTTGCGCAGCGGCTTCGGTGTTTTCTATCTCACCCACGCTCATCGCGAATGGATCGCTGTAATCAATGCCAAATAAGTTTTCCGGAATGCTTTGAACGGCGTCAACAAGCGCATCACTGATCGAGCCTTCGTCTTGTTCTGCATTGGTTGGGGCATAGAGGCTATTTAAGGTACCAACCACTGCTTCTTTGGCGAATAGTCCGGTCACTAAGCCGACAGTGGCTGGCCAATTATCTTCTTCGATACCAATGGGTGAGAGAGCAGGGGTGACAACTTGAGCCGCTTTCGATAACACGGAGGTCTCGCTATCTTCATGGCCAAAGCTGCCATCGGTACCGAGAGAGTTAAAGAAAGTTAAGAGGGTTACCACAATGACGATGGTTTTACCTGCCCCCAATACGAAACGGCGCAGCTTTTGCCAGGTATGACTCAACACGTGGCGCATACGAGGGAGCTCGTAGTCCGGCAGTGTCATTAACAGACTTTCACTCTGGCCCGGATAAAGGGTGTGGCGCAAAATCAAACCAGTGAGCACGGCCGCTGCAATCCCGAGTAAGTAGAGCGCAAATACCAGGTTTTGTCCGTTTTGCGGGAAGAACGCTGCGGCAAATAAGGCGTAAACGGGGAGCCGTGCACCACAGGACATAAAGGTGGCCATTGCTGCGGCGGTTTTGCGCTCATGAATTTGCTCAAGAGTGCGCGTTGCCATGACGGCAGGCACTGTACAGCCAAAGCCGAGGATCAGGGGGACAAATGCTTTACCCGGTAAGCCAATTTTTTGCATCAAACCATCGAGCAAAAAGGCGGCGCGCGCCATGTAACCGGTGCTTTCTAGAACGGTGAGAAAAAGATACAGCCCAGCAATCACCGGGATAAAGGTCGCCACGGTTTGGATACCACCACCCACACCATCTGCAACGAGTGTCACTATCGCTTCGGGCAATATGCCATCTAATAGTTGATGGGTGCCATCCACTAAAACAGCGCCAGCGGCGATATCAAAAAAGTCGATAAAGGCGCCGCCAATATTGATGGCAAATACGAACATGGCATAGAGTACGGCAAGCAAAATAGGCAGCGATAAAAAAGGATTGAGGATCACCTTGTCGAGTTTTTCGGTTTTATTGCGGCTTAAATGGCGGTGCTCGCGTCGTGTGTCATGTACCAGATCGCGAATATAGCTGTAGCGTGTATCGGCGATAAGAATGTCGGTATCTTGTCCGGCCAGCGATTGGCAAGCCTGGGAAAATAACGCTTGTAGGGACGTATCATTGCCATCGGGCAAACGATCTCGCTCTAGGCACTCAAGCAAATGGGCGCGTTGATTCACTTGTGCCGCTGCCGAGCCTGCAAACGGGGCGCCAAGATGAGATTGGATCCATGCCTCGATATGCTCACCATAGTTTAACTGCATGGCGTCGCAATGCGGAAGTTCCATCATCATATGGGCGAGCTGATGGCGGAAAGTCGCCACACTGTCGGCTTGGCATGCGGTAACGGTAAGCACGGGACAACCAAGCCATTCTTGTAGCTTCCCGATATCGAGCTGTTGTCCGTTGCGATCTAACCGATCCATCTTATTGATCAGCACTATCATCGGGACGCCGCGCTCGCGTAATTGCAAGGTAAGGTACAGCCCTCTTTCAAGACTATTGGCGTCTAGCACATTAATGATCGCATCACAGTCGTGGCTATCAATTGAATACGTCGCGATTTGTTCGTCTAGGCTGGCATCAAAGCCTGCATTTAGCGCGTATAAACCGGGTAAATCGGTAATTTCACACTCTGTATTGTCGTTCGCTGTTTGATTGAACGTGAGCTGGCCGACTTTCTTATCAACCGTGACGCCAGCCCAGTTACCGACTTTTTGGCGAGAGCCGGTTAACGCATTAAATAATGTGGTTTTGCCGCAGTTTGGGTTACCGGCAAGAAGAATGCGTTTTTTTTCCATTACAGTGTCTCCACATCAATCAATTTGGCAACGTCACGACGAACGACGAGTTGTTCGTTATCGAGCCGGATTTGTAATGGGTCTCCAAGCGGTGCTCGCCGAACCAGCTCCACCGCGGTGCCCGGGATTAATCCCATAACAGCAAGGCGGTGACGGATAACAGCGGGCACATGATGGACACTGGTAATACGCGCGGACTGACCGCGACCAAGCGTTGACAGTTTCATAATGCGAGATCCAAATAAGAATGGTTTTCATTGCATATTACGCGCAAAGGTCGCTATTTTTTTTGCGTCGGATCAAGCTATGGTGAAAGTCAATAACGTGATTGCTGCCACAATGAGAAGTGACGATCCTGATGTGAACTAAGAAGAAAAAAGCGGCCAGTGTGGCCGCTGTCTTTAACTTGCGGAAGTACGATGTGCATCGCGTTGATTGTTCAGTTTATCCATCGCGATGGTCAATAGTCCGTTGGGGGCTTTACCCTCGGGGCCAAAACCCGCTTTCTCTCCTGATAAAAGCGAGAGTGCTTCACTGACGTGCGAAACGGCATAAATATGAAATTCGCCTTTTTCAACCGCCAGCACCACATCTTTGCGCAACATCAGATTCTGAATATTGGTGGCAGGAATAATTACCCCTTGCTGGTGGTTTGGCCCTTTGAGTGTGCAGACGTCAAAGAAGCCTTCGATTTTTTCATTCACACCGCCAATCGGTTGTGCTTCGCCAAATTGGTTCATGGATCCTGTGATGGCGATATCCTGGCGCAGTGGCACCTCAGTCATTGCCGAGAAAATCGCACAAAATTCCGCCATGGAGGCGCTATCACCGTCGACGCCGCCATACGATTGTTCAAAGGTCAGATGCGTTTTAAGCGGGATCTTATCGGTTTTACCCAAAAGCGTGGCAAGATACGCGGATAAAATCATTACCCCTTTTGAGTGAATACGCCCGCCTAGTTTTACGCTACGCTCTATATCGAGTACTTCACCTTCGCCAAACGCGGTGGTCGCGGTAATACGATTAGGTAAACCAAAGCTGTAGTCAGAGGTGCTGAGCACTGACAGGCCGTTAATCTGGCCGAGAGCCGTTCCCTGGGTGTTGATCAACGTTACCCCGTTTTCTACATTCTGCATCATGCTGTCTCGTAAGCGGCTTACCCGCATGTTTCGACTGGCAAGGGCTTTTTCAACATGCAGCGCGCCAACGGTATTCGCTTTTGCTTGCGTGGCCCAGTAATTGGACTCGCGCAATAAGTTAGCGATGTCAGCTGAATGAAGCGACAAACGGTTTTGATCCTCAGCTTGTCGCGCACTGTGCTCGATAATACGAGCGATAGCACCGCGGCTACAGTGCAACAGGTTGCCATCATGGATAATGCTGGAAATAAATTTGGCGTATTGATGCTCAGTACTCTCTGTACGCGGCATGTCATCTTCAAAATCTGCTGTGACTCGGAACAGCTCACTGAATTCTGCATCGTAGCGTTGTAAAAGCTGATACGTTTGATAATCGCCAAATAAAACAATTTTGAGATCAAGTGGAATGGGGGCTGGATCGAGTGACACGGTTCCGCTGAGGGTTACCTCTCGCTCTAGCGCACTGACGCTGAGCTGACGACTGCTCAAGGCACGTTTAATGCCTTCCCATACGTAAGGTTTTTCGAGCACTTTGATGGCATCCATCATCAACACACCGCCATTGGCGCGATGGAAACTGCCGGCGCGAATGAGAGAAAAGTCAGTGAAGACCGTGCCTTTAAAGGTGGCGTTTTCAACATAGCCAAATAAATTGTGATAGCTGGGGCTGTCTTCGACCACGATGGGGGCTTGCGCGTCGTGTTGGCTAACTAATACATTGACTTGATAACGGCGAGGGAGCTTTTTATCTAACGCCGCGTAGGCGAGTGCCGCTTGCTCTTCGCTGTCTTCTAAAAAAATATCAAGGTGTTCCAGCATGTCGGCCTGCATTGCCTCGAGAAAAGTGATGATCTCGGGCAGCTCTGCGAACGTCTTTTTCAGTGGCGCGATATGGGTGGCAATCACTTCTTGGCCAATGTCTTCATCAAGCGCTTTTTGTTTGTCTGCGTATTCTGACTCCCATTCACCCAATTGGCGAACAACGCCGCGTAATTCAGTCTCAAGCTTATCAATCACTTTACCGAAGGCCATCTGTTCATCTTGTGATAAAGCATCAAAGGTGTCTTCAGTATGTGGCTCCTCACCGTTAAGGGCAACGAACTGATAATCCCCTTGTGGCGTGATAGAAAGACTAACACTGTTTTTCTCTGCGGTTTCACTTAAGCCTTGCAGAATCGTTTGTTGCCGCTCAGTGAGTTGATTTTTTAATGTTTCCGCACGTTGGTAGTACATTTCATTATCAAACGCCATTGGCAGGGCATTGGCGAGCTTACCCATGAGCTGTTCAATATGCTTTTTTAATTCACTACCTTTTCCCGCGGGGAGTTTTAGGACTTGTGGTGAACGTGCTTCTTGGAAATTCGCAACATAGCACCAATCATAAACGGGTGAATCAGTCTGCCAGTGCTGGTTAAGGTAGCGCATCATCATGGTGCGTTTACCGAGTCCGTTCTGACCGATGGCGTAAATGTTGTAACCTTTTTCTTTAATTGACATCGCGAATTCAACGGCGTGGCGAGCGCGATCTTGACCGACAATTTCGTCAAGTTGCGCAAGATGCTTGGTTGACGTAATGTCGCTGTGTTTCAAGCTAGATTCACGATACAAGCGATCGCTGGTGAGCTGAGTGAGAGCCATGGCTGTCCCCGTATTGGCGTTTAATCGTTACTGATTTTAGTGTAGCGACTGTAAGTGATTGTTTTAGTGACTTTGGTGGAGAAAGCGATGATAGGGTCACAGTTTTACATTGGCTGGTTATTTTATAAACAAAAAACGGACTTATGCGCCCGCTTTTTATCGATTTTATCGCGAAGGAAGAAGGTCTGCGCTTCGATGATAGCGACTAAAGAGAGTCGGCTATTGCACGAATAAGGGTATTGATATCCTCACGGCTGATGTCTTTATGGGTCACCAAACGAGCGGGATGACCACTTAACGTGACGCGAATATCCTTCTCAATCAGCCGCATTTGAAGCCGTGTACGCTCGATCGTATCGGCGATATCGACGTAGACGATATTGGTTTGGACCTGATAAGCGTCAGTTGAAAAGCCGTCAAGTTGATGCAATTTACTCGCTAAGTACTGCGCATTGGCATGATCTTGAGCCAGGCGGTCAACATTTTCATTGAGTGCTTTCTGACCGGCAACCGCTAAGATCCCCGCTTGGCGCATCCCCCCACCGAGCATTTTCCGTATGCGTCTTGCTTTATTGATAAAGGCTTGAGAACCAAGAAGAAGAGAGCCAACGGGGGCGCCAAGTCCTTTGGATAAACAAATGGTCATTGAATCAAAGTGACAACTGATGGCGGTGATATCGACGCCTAACGCGACTGCCGCATTGTAAACGCGCGCGCCATCGAGATGTAACTGCAGCTTGTGGTGATCACAAAAAATGCGCGCCTCGGCCAGGTAGGATAAAGGTAAAACTTTACCGCCGATGGTATTTTCTAAGCTTAAGAGTTTCGTTCGCGCAAAATGGAAATCGTTTGGCTTGATTGCAGCCGCGAGCTTATCAAAGGGAAGGCTGCCGTCTGGGGCATTGTCTATCGGTTGGGGCTGAATCGAGCCTAATACGGCGGCGCCTCCGGCTTCATACTTATAATTATGGGCCTGTTGACCACATAAATATTCATCACCACGCTCACAATGGGCCATTAAGGCCATTAGGTTGGCTTGGGTTCCTGAGGCAGTAAAGAGGGCAGCGTCAAAGCCATGGCGTGAAGCGGCCCACTCTTCTAGTGTATTGACGCTAGGATCATCGCGATACACGTCGTCGCCGACGGGGGCATTCGCCATCGCCGTTCGCATCGCCTCGTCAGGCTGAGTCACTGTGTCAGAACGAAAATCAATCATCAGGCAACATCCTTATCATCAAAGGCCCTCTATCAGCGAGGGCCTACGGTTGGCGTAAGCTCGAAAAGCGTCACTGTTTAGCTTTTCAGCATTTGCCAGTATTTTTGGTAGATCGTCACCGCTTCACCAACATCATCAGTAAATTCACCGTTATTGACGGCTTCATCAGACGGGAAAATCGTTTTGTTTTCTCGTAGATCGGCATCTAAATACTCCGCAGCGCCAGTGTTGGGGGCGGGGTAGCCAAACTCTTCGACTAATTTTGCTTGGTTTTCAGGCTGATACATAAAGTCGATAAACTTGTGCGCCAAGGTTTTGTGCTCAGCGTTTTTCGGGATAATAAAGTTATCCATCCATAATATCGCGCCCTCTTGCGGGTAGACAAACTCAATCCCATCGATCTCTTGTTGAGCCATATGGGCATTGCCATTCCATTGCTGACCAATATTGACTTCGCCTGTAATAAACGGAACGTGTGGCGCATCGGAGTTATAAACCACCACGTTATCACGCAGATCGCGCAGGGACTGATAGGCTTGCTTAATTTCCGCTTCATCGGTGCTGTTAATGCTATGGCCCTGGGCTTTTAACGCCATCCCAAACACGTCGCGCACATCATTCAGCAGCATGACTTGGCCACGAAAATCGTCGCGCCATAAATCTGCCCATTTTGTCACTTTGCTACCGTCGATGTAATCGCTGTGGTAGCTAATACCCGTGACACCAAAAACATAAGGGAGCGAGTAGTCATTCTTTGGATCAAATGATTGGCCGAGCAAGCCTGGGCGTAACTGGTCAAAATGACCAATCTGGCTTTTATCAATTTTAGCGAGCATATCCTCGTTGATCATGCGCTCAATAAAATAGGTTGAGGCAAACGCCAGATCATAGCCTTCACTGTTTAGCAGCTTAAGCTTGGCATACATGGATTCGTTACTCTCGAATGTCGAGTAGTTCACATCAACCTGGTATTTTTCTTCAAACGCTTCAATGACATCCATGGGCATATACTCTGCCCAATTATAAAGATTGAGCACCTTATCTTCGGCATGGACGCCGCTTGCGAATACAGTCGTGAGTGCAAGTGCTGTTGCGGTGATTCCGTGAGTGATTTTCTTCATTATCATGGTCCTTCAATGGCTAATTGGCCGAGTACACGTCGAGCGCATAATATTGCACCCAGACTCTGTATAAAAGCCTTTTCTTGATCAATCTCGGCCTTTTTAAAGGTTCCGCTAAACAGTAGCATAATGCCGTGCTCGCCCCCTAAACTCGCGCCGAAGACAAGGTGAGTGATATGGGTGATGACACCGACGGTTCTATAAATAGTCCTTATCGTCACGATAAAGAAAATAGGTTGCCCCCCAGTCAAAAGGCAGTAAGGTAACCGTTCTAATTGGCGGCGGAGATAAGTGTTTGAACGAACTGACCATCATCGATGATATTGCGACTCATGGCCTTAGTGTTTGTGACGATTTTTTATCGGCGCAAGCGGTTAGCGATTTGCAGGCATGCTTACCCGCTCAGTGGAATCAAGCGGCAATCGGCCGAGAGCGTAAACAGCATACCAACACCCAAATTCGTCGCGACAAAATCTATTGGTTAGAACGTGATACGGCGCCCGCTATCGATACGCTTTTGGATAAAATGGCGAATTTGCAGTACGCCTTCAATCGGCATTTATTCTTGGGATTGTTTGAGTACGAGGCGCATTTTGCTAAGTACAATCCCGGTGATTTTTATGCCAAACATTATGATGCGTTTGAGGGACGATCAAATCGTAAAGTCACGACGGTACTCTATCTAAACCACGATTGGTCTGAGCAAGACGGTGGTGAAATCGTGATTTACAACCCTGATGGGTCGCATCGCCAAACGCTGTGGCCCAAAGCGGGACGGCTGGTCACTTTTTTATCCGAAGCGTTTCCCCATGAAGTGCTCCCGGCCAAAAGGCAACGGTTTAGTATTGCGGGTTGGTATCGGTTAAATGGCATGAGCGGCCGACGTGTTGATCCAATTCGTTAACCACAGCCATACTGAATGCCATATGAGAACCGAGGTGACAATTGTGTATGGCACGCCCCCCACAGCAACAATGTTTTTTTACCGACACGACGTTTGATCCGCAGCAAGGTGGAGCTATGCCCCAAGCTGACGTCTATTGGTCCCCAAACTGGCTAGCGAGCAATCAAGCGGATGCGTTTTTTACATCGCTTCGCGCACAAACGGCTTGGCAGCAACTTCCTATTTCGATGTTTGGGCGGACCGTGATGCAGCCGCGCTTGTTAGCTTGGTATGGTGATCATGCTTATACCTACAGTGGACTCACATTATCTCCCCGTCCTTGGACATCAGAGTTACTGGATTTGAAAGCGCGTGTTGAAGCCGCCACCCACGCCCGTTTCAATACCGTCTTGCTCAATCTCTATCGAGATGGTAGCGATTACATGGGCTGGCATAGAGACGATGAATTGGAATTGGGGAAGCAGCCGACCATTGCCTCGGTGAGTCTGGGCGCGAGTCGTCGGTTTTTATTCCGTCACCCCAAGCGACAGCTAAAGCGTGAGTTTTTACTCGATCATGGCTCACTGTTAGTGATGGCAGGCGAGACGCAAACCCACTGGCAACATAGTGTGCCCAAAACGCAAAAGCCGCTGGGTGAGCGAATCAACCTGACGTTTCGTTGGTTAAACAGTGAAGAGGCTAAGTAAAGCAAGCTGATCGCCTGCGGTGAACAAGTCACTATCGCATTACGCCTCGTCTATGCGATCGCGTGAAATTTTTAGGAAAGACGCGTGAGATTTTTAGCAACGAATAGGGGAATGGCAGTAATAAATGCTGAAAATAACAGCGGATTGGTCGAAGTTTGACGCTTTTGTTTGTAAAACAGCCATCTGAAACTTTTATTAAATAATAAGTGTTGACTCGATCACGTTTATCCGTAGAATGCCTCCCCGTACCGCAGAGACGGAAACAAAACAAAGGCGCGTTGGCAGAGTGGCTATGCAGCGGATTGCAAATCCGTGTACCTCGGTTCGACTCCGGGACGCGCCTCCAAGTTCCTCTAGGTGCACAGTAAAATCGGACGCGGGATGGAGCAGTTTGGTAGCTCGTCGGGCTCATAACCCGAAGGTCGTTGGTTCAAATCCAGCTCCCGCAACCAATTTTTACAAAGCGTGATGCAACGCTTAATTGCATAGGCGACATTAGCTCAGCTGGTAGAGCGCGACCTTGCCAAGGTCGAGGTCACGAGTTCGAACCTCGTATGTCGCTCCAAGTTTTGCCCACATCAAGCATGATTGATGTTACGGACGCGGGATGGAGCAGTCTGGTAGCTCGTCGGGCTCATAACCCGAAGGTCGGTGGTTCGAATCCGCCTCCCGCAACCAATTTTAGGTTGACGAAAAGCATTTAACAGTTGGTTAAAGTCAATACGACCTACGGTCGGTGCCGTTGCACGGCGCGTTAAATCAGCCTCCCGCAACCAATTTTCTAAGCGCTTTTAGGCGCTTGATTGAATAAGCGACATTAGCTCAGCTGGTAGAGCGCGACCTTGCCAAGGTCGAGGTCACGAGTTCGAACCTCGTATGTCGCTCCAATCTCCTCATCGTTTATCTCACCTATTTTGTTAGCGTTATCCAATATCACGTGTTTCCGAAGGCACAGGGTATGTCCGAGTGTCGTTCGTTGCGTCTAATAACATGGTTTCTAATGTCACTGTTTCATCGATCTGGGTGAAGTGGGCGAGGCCGACCGAATAGACAAACGGATAACGTTCTGACGATAAACGCCGGCAGAGCCTTAGGTAAAATCGATCTAATTGGGCTTCGACGGCGTCAACGTCTTGTTGAATCAATAATACGGCGAATTCACAGCCTTCTAAACGTCCTATCCAGCCTGTATCATCAAAGACATCCCTTAAACAGGCGGCAAATGCTCTCAGGACGCCATCACCCGCATGCTTGCCATAGTGCCGATTTATGCCTTGTAGCTGACGGACGTCAAAGTGCAACAAAGTATGTTGATCTTCGATCACCATCTCATCGGTCAAATAGCTGGTTACTTCTCGGTAAAAGCCACGGCGATTAAATACGCTTGTCAAAGGGTCGATCACATTTTGTTGAGTCATGACCAGCTCATGTTCCACGATTCGCGCGAGATCTGACAGCGCGCGCTCACAGGCGTCAGTGAGCTGACGAGGCTTGTGATCGATGACACAGAGGGTACCAAGCAAGTGCTCGCTATCAAGACTAAAAGGGAATCCAGCATAAAAACGGATGTTAGGAGGACCGGTTACCAATGGGTTATCATCAAATCGACGATCATTAAGCGTGTCCTCAATGATAAATGGTTCGAGTTGATGAATAGCATGCCCACAAATGGACTCACTGCGCCCAGTCTGATTAACGGCTAACCCACGTTTGGCTTTAAACCATTGGCGATCTTCATCAACCAGGCTAATCGCAACCACCGGGCAATCAGATACGTAGGCTGCGACACGCACAATTCGCTCAAATCGATCTTCACGGCCCGTATCTAATATCCCTAGATCGTACAAGGCGTGAAGACGCTTATCTTCGTGGCGAGTTGGCTGCGCTGGTTTCATGCTTTGTTCTCCCTGTTTATTTTAATAGTGTAGTTAACTAAACTTCCGCCCTGCAATGTGCGGATTCACCTGGATTTGTAAAAAAAATGATTTGTATAAACCGGGGTGTAAAAACCGATTTGTAAAAAACTTGTTTCAATGATATTTTCCTGCGGTTATTCATTCCACCGGGTGAGGCTGTTGCGCGTTTAAAACTGATCGCGTACCCCATAGCCCATCTATACTCTTTCAGTCATGTTGTTTTAGAAGGTTTGCTTATGGCGTTTTTAGCGAGCTATGATACCCAATATCCGCTATCCCATCCCCACGCAGCGTCGGCCGTGTTGATGGTGCCCCCGCTTCATTTTAAGTTTAATGCACAAACCAGTGAGGATAATGGTTTTCAACACGCTCCCTCATTGCCCGACGAGGAAGTAAAAACGCGCGCCATGGCAGAGTTTAATAACATGGTGATGATTTTGCGTCGCCACGGTATTGATGTGGTGGTGATGGAATACCCTGACTCGGATCCGGCGACACCGGATGCCGTCTTCCCGAATAACTGGTTTAGCACCTTGCCCAGTGGTGAGCTTTATCTTTACCCTATGGCATGCCCAAACCGTCAGTTGGAGGTAAAGCCAGAGCGTTTAATGGCAGCATTGGATCGTGCCGGCTATGACGTTAATCATGTGCATAAGGTCAAATGTCATGATAAAGAAGAGGCGTTTCTCGAAAGCACAGGCGCAATGGTTATCGATCACCTTAACCAGCGTGTTTATGCGGCGCTTTCACACCGTTGTGACAGTATTTTATTGACCGAATGGGCAGCAAAGGTGGGCATGCGACAAGTCGTGAGCTTCAACACCGAGATGAGCGATGGCAATCCGGTTTATCATACCAATGTGATGATGGCTGTGGGCGAAGCGTTTGCCGTGGTTTGTGATGAGGTAATAGAGGCCGGGCAGCGGGATTTGGTCTGCAATACACTGAGCGAAGACAAAACGCTCGTCTCGATCAGTGAATCACAAATGAATCAGCTTTGTGGCAATATCTTGCAATTGCGAAATCGACATGGCGAATCGGTGATTGTGATGTCGTTGTCTGCTTACAGTGCTTTTACAGAAGCGCAAAAGCGTACATTACGCCAGTTTGGGAAACTGGTTCCTATCGATGTCACAACAATAGAGACAATTGGCGGCGGTAGCGTACGTTGTATGATGGGGGAGATATTTCTGCCGCGTCAGCATACTAGCTAGCGTTCGATCAAGTCTGGCGTCATAGGCAAACGGCGACCGCGGGTCGCCGTTTTTGATCGGACGTCATTTAAGAATGCGTTCGCGTTTTTGCTTTTAAGGGCATTTTGTCAAACGACACACCTTTCCATCCAGTTACCATAAAATTACGAATATTTTTATGATCAGTCCCAGAGGGATGGCTCAACACGTCCTCGCGGTAGTACCCTCCGAAACACGCGAGCGTTTGCGCTTCCGTTAACTCATGCAGCTGGCAAAACGCGAGCACTTTGCAAGAGCCTGTATTTTGTCCAGCTTTATTGGCGAGATTACCGTTAGTAAATCGCGTGGGCGCGTAGTCGTAATGTGCATCTATCACCGCCATCGTCTCATCAAACATTACCATATCGGGTGTTTGCGTTACCTTGGCGAGAAAGCTGTCTAAGGTCATGTCGGTTCCTGAGTTAGTAACATGCGAGCTCTCAATGGAGAGTATATGCACGTTGTACCAACTTGTTCACCGAATGTGAAGCCGCGTCATGTCAGTAATGGATGAATATCCATCACTTAAACAAAAAATAGTGTTGCAGTACTTTACATTGCACTAGGGCATCATTAGTATACAAAACTGTTCGGAGGGATGGCTGAGCGGTTGAAAGCACCGGTCTTGAAAACCGGCAAGGGTTAATAGCCCTTCCAGGGTTCAAATCCCTGTCCCTCCGCCAAATCTAAAAAAGCCGCTGAAAAATCAGCGGCTTTTTTGTATCTATTTTAACTCTCTCTTTCCGAAGTCTGTTCACACTCGCCCGAGTAAGTGATGTAAAGTTCATCATAAATAAGCGCAAAACACCGCTCGAAAATCACAACGTCTGCAAATTTGGGCGATGGCGTGCTAGAATCCGTTACATACGCAAATATATGAATATTGGCGTTTTATTTTTTGCATTGTGAACACGGAATTGCCATGCCTGAATTTACACGCGCACCGTTGCCTTTACCGCCTGACTTTGATCGCGACCACGACCAGCTATTACTCCACTCATGTTGTGCCCCTTGTTCGGGAGAAGTGATGGAAGCGATACAAGCAAGCGGGATCCGTTACAGTATCTTTTTTTATAATCCCAACATACATCCTGTTAAAGAATACGAAATTCGCAAGCAGGAGAATACTCGCTTTGCAGAAGATCATGACGTGCCGTTTATCGATATGGATTACGACACCGATAACTGGTACGCCAGAGCTAAGGGGATGGAGTTTGAACCTGAGCGCGGCATCCGATGTACCATGTGCTTTGATATGCGGTTCGATCGTACAGCGTTATATGCCGCCGAACATGGTTTCCGGTTTATCAGTAGTTCACTGGGTATCTCGCGCTGGAAGAACATGCAGCAAATTAATGATTGTGGCCATCGCGCAGCCGCCCCATATCCAGATGTAAGCTACTGGGATTACAACTGGCGCAAGCAAGGTGGTAGTCAGCGAATGATAGAAATCAGCAAGCGCGAGCGTTTTTACCAGCAGGAATACTGCGGGTGTATTTATTCGCTGCGGGATACGAATAAACACCGCCTAGCACAAGGACGCGAGCGAATTAAGCTCGGCGTACAATACTACGGTGACGATTAAAACTAAGCACCAGATTTAAACCGAAAGGCGCCTCTCAGGCGCTTTTCCGTGCGTTTAAATGGCTTTCACCGCGCAGGTGTGACGGGTGATGCCAGTAATTGGCCAGAGGCAACACAAGCGCATCTTGATATCGTAAAAGTCGCCTTGCAAACGGCAGGACTGCAAACCGTGACCATGCCACCACCTGAATTACTGCCTGCAATGGGGGACCAGCGAGACGTCTGAATCAGCGAGATAGCTAAACGTGTGTCGTCGTGTTCATTAAGCGAACTCCATGACGTGACAAGGCCCCCGGATGAAGCGGAGGCCTTATTGAAATAGTTATTATCTGAGCTTGGGATCTTAAAAATGATAGCTCATGGTCACTTGTGCATCCCACTGATTAGCGCTATCTACGATTGGCGAATCAGCAATGTCACTGCCCAAACGGGTGTATTGTGTACTTTGGCTGATATCCCAGTTTTCGCCCATTGGCATCACAAGCTTGTATCCTAAGTTGTAGGTAAAGCTGTTATCGCCTTTATAAGCCGAACGTTGCATGGTCGCTTCACTGTCTTTTACACCAAAATAATGATCAACATAATCATCACTTAGCCAGTTCACGCCTGCGAATGGAACAAAGTCGATTTTACCAAAGTGTGTGATATGCATGTACTTCATGCCAGCGTTTAGACCGTCGTATTCGCCAGTGATATCGTGCCCTACAAATGTAGAAAGAACACCACCTATACCGGTATTGATATCCATATTAAAACCGCCATTGATCCCTGCATTACGATCTTTCATGCCAGCCAGGCTATCAGCGTCTTTGCTCTCGTAACCCTTTGATGCATGACCGATAAAAGCGTTGATATTCACACTGTCATCATTATTGCCGAAAAAACGGTAGTTAAGGCCATTTGTTAGATCAGCGTTGAAGTCTTCACCGCGATAGCCAAGGTTTAGGTTCAGATAGGTAGTGTCATCTTGGCTTTTGTAAAGATCACTTGTCGTGCTGATACCCACTTCAGCGACCGCTTGTCCTTCATGTGAGTAGATATTGCCGTTGCGGATATATGTGTCGCCCGCATAGGCTGCATTTGACGCGATCGCTGCGATAATAATAGCTAGTTTTTTCATGTGTTTTACCTTAAAAGTGTCTAACGCTCGGATTGGCAGTACTCTAAACGCAGCGATGCAATAAAAGTATCTTAAGTTGGTATGGAATTGTCTGGTGTTTGTAAACGAAATAATCAGTAGAAATTAGACTACAATTGAGGTAACCATAGGTAAGGTAATCACGTTGTTATGAGTGAAAATGGAAGAAAAAATACATTTGTTTGTGGTTGAAGATGATCCGAAAATGCGCGAAATGCTGACAGACTACTTCGAGGCACAAAATTACACAGTAACGGCATTAGAGCAGGGTACGGGGGCGGCAGAACGCATTTTAGCGGATCAGCCTAATTTAGTCTTGCTGGATTTGATGCTGCCTGGCGATGATGGATTGACAATTTGTCGACAGATACGCAATGATTTTCACGGACTTATTATGATGTTAACCGCCAGTGATGACGACTTTGATCATGTCGCGGCACTGGAAATTGGCGCCGATGACTTTGTTAGTAAACCCATTAAACCAAGAGTACTGATGGCGCGAGTACGGATGTTATTGCGTCGTCAATCAGAAGTTATCCTGCCATCAACACCGTCAAGGCTGTTGCAATATGGTGGGCTTGTGCTTAATCAAGCGCGCCGACAGTGCCAGTTGGATGAACAAAGCATTACGTTAACGGAAAGTGAGTTTGACTTACTGTGGCAGCTCGCGTCACACCCCGATGCGGTTCAGTCTCGAGATACACTGACCAAAGCGCTACGGGGCATTGAATATGACGGTATCGACAGAACGGTAGACAATAAGATTGTTACACTGCGAAAAAAACTGATGGATGACGCGGCGAGCCCGCACCGTATTATCACGGTACGGGGGAAAGGTTACTTATTTGTTCCTGACACTTGGTAAGCTTGCTCTGACGTGACGACCCTTGTTTTAATCAACGCGTAGAGCGTAGGCGCATTTTCACCAAGGGTTTGTTTCCACGTCTCTGAGAGTTGGTCAAGTATGAGGCATAGCGCCAATCCCTTTTCATAAGACATTCTTCGTTCGAGTAAATGGTGATTGTTACTGCTAATGATCCAATTAAAATAGTCATTAAATGAGAGAACAGTGTCATTTGCGGCGGGAACAAACATTTCATCATAGTGTAGAAGAAAGGGTTTGAGCTCTACGTATGTTGCTGTTCCTTCCATTGTTTCACTGTTCGTCTCCGCGACGAGTTGGGGCCATTGCTGATAGCGTTTTTCTCTAATCGTAACCCAGTCTCGCAGCGTGCTTTTTAATACGTTTTTGTCTGATAAATTGTCTAACGCTTGGTCAAGTAGCGTCATTTCGCGCGCGAGTAGCTGATAGTGTTCATGATTATGTGGGTATTGTGCGATAAATTCATTACCATTTTGATCATAATGCCATCTTTTTTGGTGATACAGGTGGAATGCTTCATGAGACATAAATTGTGAGAACCCTGCACCTCTATTGTCATTAATGAGGAAAGCCCCTTCAGAATAATAGAACACTAATGCGTCTTTACCCTCAATCATTGTGTTTGTGAAGTTCGCAATAAATCGCCATAACAGCGTGCTTAGATCATACCAGCGTGTGCTGTAGAGGTTGCTAATATTCTGATATGGCGAGGTATCGACTTTTTTTAGCCAAACGCTATCGTAGTTGTCCGGTTTATTGACGATAAATATTGTGCTGTATATATTCCACTTTTTTTTACTTACCAATATTATAGGGTGATCCTGTAACACATACTGATTGTTCCATATGTCCTGAGGTGGAAAAGAAAATAATGCGTCTAATTCATTGAGCATAACGCGATCAACAAGCGCCATGTTTCGTTGGCTGTTAGGAGTATAAGATGTTGATATAAAATAACAATATAAAGCTATAACAAGTGTGGCAATGAGGACTAATGTTCTGTTTAACATGACCGTATGACTAGTAGGACTAAACAGCCATGGTATGACTGCCTAGTGGAAGATTAAAAGTGATAGTTAAGGCCGAGATAGATTTGGTTTGACTTTTTGAAATCAAACTCGTCATCGTATTTGTTTTTATTGAGGCGTTGGTGTCTTAACCCTAACTCAACGTCTACATCTTCGTTTAAGTTAACACCTGCACCAATAAATGCGGCAGTCATTAGTCCAGATTTGGAGGTTTGACTTTTTTCGGTTTCGTAGCAATAGCTGCTATTACTGCATTCGGTTATCGCCTTATGCTTGAGCGTGTCTTTATAATGACCTACTTCCAATCCAGCAAAGCTATAAAGAGTAGCACTGATCGAATACTTATATTTTCCGCCTAGACCGAAGGTATCTATATGACGTTTGGTTTCTGAACGGTCTTTCAAGGACGTAAACGTAGAGCCTCCCAAATCATAAAAACCATACATGTCGATACTATGGCTGCCATGCTGATAAACGTTTTTCCCGATGTTGATCGATGTTGTTGACACTTCATCAAAGTCTGCACCTGACGGCGAGTCAGGATGACTGCTCCATCCTTCTGCTATGTCCCAATGCCTTATTTTCGGTGATTTGGCGTCTGTAAAAATAGTGTTGCCGTGTTTAAAACCAATAAAGTAACGATTTTCTTTATTTTCTTTTGCATTGACACTCATCGCAGAGGCTGATGACGTTAATGCTAAAATAACGAGCATTGAATGTGTTTTCATGATTTACACCCCTGATTGTTATAGGGCTGCAGGGTACTCAATATAAAGGGCGATGAATGTCACTTTTTTGTCTGTCTATGTCGACAAGTGGTCAATGGATGTCGCCATCAAGGTAATGCGCTGAAAAATAAGGTTCAGGATCGTGACAAACCACCGACAGAAGTCGATGCGCAGATGATTTAGTATCATGATATCGTCTGGTTCTGCATAAGCATTATCTGCATGAGCACTATCTGGACAAGCAGCAAGGACTGTCTATTCATACTCATCATTCGCGTTTTAAGGTACGGGCATGCGCAGAATATATATTGAATTCTATGTGGGGTTAGTGGTTGTTTTTTTTATCACCATGACCTCTTTTTTTGTCTTTGAAGAGGGCGTGCTCGGTGATTATGACGCCATACTCGAACAAAGAAGAGCGGATGGCATTGTAGATATGCTTGATGCCATTGAAGCGACGTCTGGTACAGAGGCTGCCTTGCAGGTACTCCGAGGCTACGTTGACAAGGTCGAATTAGAGCTGGATGTGTACAACAATCATACTGTCCCTGCAACTGTTGCAACCTATTTTAACCAGCAAAGCCGTGAAGCTGATGTCTTTTACGATGATGAAGACACGCTATGGCTCAAGCTATCGGATCATCAAACGTTTTACAGTATGCAAAATGCGCCAGACTCTGAGCTACATCAATCCGTTGCGTTTAATGAAGACTTGCTGGTTGTGTTTTTATTCGGCGGGTTTGCCATCTATAGCTTCTTTATGGTGTGGTTTTTAAGTCGTCGTGTCCGTGCGCTCGAGAAAACAGCACATCAGTTTGCAGACGGTAATCTTACCGCACGTGCGTCCACGCGGAGCCACCAGCGTGTTGGATCACTGAATCGCACCTTTAATCATATGGCCGATCGCATTGGTCATTTAGTTACGAGTAGCCGAGCATTAACCAATGCGGTGGCGCATGAATTGCGATCGCCGTTATTTCGAATTCAATGGCAAGCTGAATTGTTGGCAGAAAGCCAGTTAGATAGCAAGCAGCAAAAAAAAGTGGCGAGTATTATTGAAGACACTGATGAAATGACGTCACTGGTCGATGAGCTTCTGTATCTGGCCCGAGTTGATCATCCTAACACGCTATTTTCGCTGCAAACGCTGGATACGTCTGTGTGGATGCACGAACAATGGCCGCGTTGGCAGACGCTGAGCACCAAGTCCGTGAGCTTGGATGCACCGCAAGATTTGCCCTGCATTGAGGCCGACCTGCATTTGCTTAAACGCGTGATCACAAACTTAATCGGTAATGCGGAGAAGTATGCGACCAGTCAAATAGCCGTGCGTGTCTATTGTGAGGACACTCAGCTGGTGATCGCGGTACACGATGATGGTGAGGGGGTCGAATCGTCACACTGGCCGTTTATTTTTGATGCCTTTTACAGTGCGGATCGTTCCCGCGATAAAAAGCGTTCCGGCTATGGTTTAGGGCTTGCGATCGTTAAACAAATTGTCACTCGTCACGGCGGCCATGTTGAGGTTGACCATAGTGATTTAGGTGGGGCGTGCTTTCGGGTGATTTTTCCCTGTTAACATAGATGTGGCACTGCCAGTATAAAGTTGAGCGGGCGATATTCGTCGCCAACGGGTATTTCGCGTATAATACCGCTCACATCGACAACATCAGGGGCATCATGAAACATCGTAACTTTGTCTTGATTGGCATGGCTATTGTTGCTGTGGCTATCACCATTTTGATCTCGCGTCAGCAGCCCAAAGCTCCCCTTGTGCCCGATTTCCAATCTTTTGCCGCGGGGGCAGAGCGCAAGCAGGCGTTTTTTGATTACTTCACGCCCGTTGTCAATACGATTAATAGCCAAATACGGGCCGATCGTACCGCATTGTTGGCATGGCATGCGCGTAAAAATGCGTTAAGTAGCCGAGAAACAAAACGCGTCCAAGCGTTGGCGAATCAGTACGAGTTAGCAGACTTTGATGTTAGCCAGGAAGCGAATTGGATGGCGCTGATCCAACGAGTGGATATCATTCCGCCGTCGCTGGTGTTAGCGCAGGCAGCCAATGAGAGTGCGTGGGGCACCTCGCGGTTTGCACGTGAAGGCAATAACTACTTTGGCCAGTGGTGTTTCAGCAAAGGGTGTGGTCTGGTGCCTAAGCAGCGAACGGAAGGCAAAACCCATGAAGTGGCTGCGTTTGAAGGGCCACAAGCCTCGGTAGAAAGCTATATCAACAACCTTAATACCCATGCCGCATATCAAGGACTACGCGAGATCCGCGCCCGTCTGCGAGAGCAAAACAAAACGCTTTCAGGCGCGGTGCTCGCCAATGGGTTAGGGCGCTACTCTGAGCGTGGGCAGGCCTATGTGGAAGAGTTGCAAGCGATGATCCGTCATAACCAACTCGATAGGCTCGACCCGCCAGCATCGTCACCGACTAACTAACGCAAGGAAAGCCAATGATTACCCGTTTGCCTCGGTGGGTTGAATCCGGGGCGTTCGTGTTGGCGCTGATCGCCGGCACCATCAATGCGATCGGTCTGTTGGGTTTTGAACACCAAGCCGTCTCACACGTGTCAGGCACTGCGACGCAATTTGGCTCGGGGCTGTTTGCGGGCCAGTGGATGCACGTTGTTCAGCTGGGTGGCTTATTGTTGGCCTTTTTCCTTGGTGCTGCGGTGTCCGGCTGCTTATTGCATGGCAGCACGCTAAAGCTGGGCCGCCATTATGACTCGGCACTCTTTGTTGAAGCCGGGTTAATTGTGGTGGCGTTTTATTTTTTGTCCCGCGGCATTGCCATTGGTCAACTGGCGGCATCGGCGGCTTGTGGCCTGCAAAATGCGATGGCGACCACCTATAGTGGTGCGATTGTACGCTCAACCCATTTAACCGGTATTATCACCGATTTAGGCTTAATGTTGGGCGGCAAGCTGCGCGGTAACCGCGTTGATAAGCGTAAACTGATGCTGTTTTTACTGATTGCGTCTGGGTTTATTGTCGGCGGCGTGGTAGGGGCGGCGTTATTTGCGCATTTCCACTTTACGGCCTTGTTGTTTCCGGCGGGATTATGCTTCGTGGTGGCACTGTGTTATCGCGCCACCATGACTCGACAACATTTGAGATCGGGCAATAATAGCCAATAAATACACAATGTATTAACAATGCGCGTTTTCGAGCATGGCGTCTTTGTCTTCTTTGTCTTCTTTTTCACGACCATGCTATCCCTAGGTGTTTTCCTCAAATGGCGGATAAACGCGGCCTGATTTCTTGTAGTACCCATTTGCCGTGTCACCATTCGCGCGCTATCCGCCACGCAAAAGTTTGTCCTAAATCAAACAAGCCGCAGTTTCCTTTTCGCTTTCGCGCATAGTGTGATGTTGTCGCCGTCATTGTTGCACGGGAAATGCCACACTCTGGTTACGATAAAGTAACAAGGAGGCCCCATGCCAACTCGCCATTATATTGAAACGGATGTGGTCATCATTGGTGGCGGTGCGACCGGCACTGGCATCATGCGCGATTGTGCGCTTCGCGGCATCTCGTGCATTTTGCTCGAACGTGACGATATTGCGGCAGGCACTTCGGGTCGCAACCATGGGTTGTTGCACTCTGGGGCTCGTTACGCGGTCACGGATACCGAATCGGCACGCGAATGCATCCAAGAAAACACCATTCTTAAATCTGTGGCGCGTCATTGCGTGGAAGATACCAAGGGGCTGTTTATTACCTTGCCGGAAGACGATCTGGCCTACCAAGATACCTTTATCGCCAGTTGTGATAAAGCCGGTATTCCGACACGAAAACTCACACCGCATGAGGCGCTCGCTCTAGAGCCCAATGCTAACCCGGCCATGATAGGCGCCGTGCAAGTGCCCGATGGCACGGTTGACCCCTTTCGTTTGTGTGCGGCAAATGTGTTAGACGGTAAAGAGCATGGCGGCAAGGTATTTAATCATACCCAAGTCACTGGATTAATTCGCCAAGGCGCGACGGTACAAGGGGTTCATTGTATCCACACTCTTACGGGTGAGCGCTTTTCGATTATGGCCCAGCAAGTGATCAATGCGGCAGGGATTTGGGGCCAGACTATCTGTGAGTATGCCGATCTCAACATCAAAATGTTTCCTGCCAAGGGCTCATTGCTGATCCTCGATTACCGCATTAATAATCGAGTGATCAACCGCTGTCGCAAACCGGCCGACGCCGACATCTTGGTGCCCGGTGACACCATTTCCTTAATCGGTACCACCTCTGAGCATATTGAGTACGACCAAATTGATAAGTTGGCGGTGACGCCACAAGAAGTGGATGTGCTGATGCGCGAGGGCGCCAAGCTGGCTCCCATCATGGCCAATACTCGGGTGTTACGGGCTTATGCAGGCGTACGTCCATTGGTCTCGGTGGACGATGATGGCAGTGGTCGTAATATTAGCCGCGGCATCGTGTTGCTTGACCACCAAGCGCGCGATGGCCTTGACGGTTTGATCACCATTACCGGTGGCAAACTCATGACCTATCGACTGATGGCCGAGCAAGCCACAGATTTGGTGGCTGAAAAACTGGGTAACCGCAATGTCTGCCAAACCGCGACACGGCCGCTACCGGGCTCTGAGCCCTCCAAAGGGATCAGCAAAGCCAGTGCAAGCTTGGTCAAACCCGTCTATCAATCCGCCTATTATCGCCATGGCGAACGCGTCAGCCATTTCTTGGATGAAAGTGACGACAGCCAAGCGGTGATTTGCGAATGCGAAATGGTGACCAAAGGCGAGGTGAATTACGCCATTCAATCGTTGGATGCAAAAAACATCACTGATTTACGCCGTCGCACCCGTCTTGGAATGGGGCCGTGTCAGGGCGAGTTGTGCAGTTATCGCGCCGCCAGCTTATTCAGTGAGTGCGGAGGATTAGATGGGCAAGCGAGTGCTGGGCTGCTGGTGGACTTTCTTGAAGAGCGCTGGAAGGGCGTCAAGCCTATCTTCTGGGGGGACGCTTTACGCGAAGCCGAATTTAGTTACTGGATTTATCAAGGATTATTTGGCGCCGGTGATGTGCCTAAGTCGTCGAGCGAGGAGTCAAAAACGGAAATGAATGAGCAAGTGTCCACTCAAGCTGTCGATCAGGAGGTCTCACAATGATTCACTATGATATTGCGGTGATTGGCGGTGGCATTGCTGGGTATACGGCAGCGATACGTGCATTGGAAGCCGGCAAAAAAACGGTAATGATCAGTGCGGGACAAAGTGCACTGCATTTTTCCTCGGGTTCAATTGATGTACTGGGCCATTTTCCTAATGGTGAGCCGGTTACCCAACCGTTTGAGGCGATTCCCAAATTGGTCCGCCAGCACCCTGAGCACCCTTATGCCAAGGTGAGCCTTGATGAGATCACCGATTCGTTAACCTGGTTCCAACAGCAACTCAGTGCGCAAAAAGTATGTTTGTATCACCAAGAAGACAACGCCAATCATGGCCGGATCACGCCGCTGGGCACCGTGCGTCCGACGTGGTTATCGCAAGGGCACGTGTATCAACATCGTGGCCCGCGCCGTTTTTCGGGTCTCTGTTTTGCCGCCATTGACGGCTATCGCGATGCGCAACCGACGTTAGCCAAAGACACCATTACCGCGCAGCGTGATTTTGCCTCCTGCCCGAGTCGTACCATCACGCTTTCGATTCCTGGTGCGGAGCGTCTGCGCCGTAACCGCAATGAATTGCGCTCGGTTGATCTGTCACGCTTACTGGCCGAGCCTAACGCCTTTGACAGCCTGTGCGAGCAGTTAATCGCGCAATCTGGACCGGATGAGCTCGTGATTTTGCCTGCTATTATTGCCAACGTCGCGGGCGAGCAGGGCATGGATGCACTTAAACAGCGCACCGATCGTTGCTTCCATGAAGTGCCCACCATGCCGCCTTCGTTACTCGGGATTCGAATAGAAGAGGCCCTGCAGCGCGCATTTGCCAGTGCAGGTGGCATGTTGCTGCGCGGTGATCAAGTCACCAGCGGCGAGTTTGACGACATTGGCCGCCTCACCGCATTACATACCCGTCAGTTAGAGGATATTCCGTTAACCGCAGAGGCAGTGATCTTGGCGACGGGAAGCTATTTTAGCCGCGGCTTGAATGCGGATCGCACCCAAGTTAGCGAGCCAACACTGGGGTTAGATATGGTACAAAGCCCTGACCGCAGCGAATGGCGCAATGACGACTTTTTCAGCCAGAAAAGTCATCCTTTTATGGCCTTCGGTATTAACACCGATAACCAACTGCGGCCTACCGCGCGCGGAAAACGTTGTCAAAACGTGTTTGTATGTGGGGCAGTACTCAGTGGTTACGATCCCGTATTTGAAGGTTGCGGCGGAGGCGTTGCGGTTGCAACAGGCTACGCCGCGGCACAACGAGCACTTGCCGTGATGGCAAACGCTAAGGAGGCCATATGTTAACTGAATGGCTTAAACAGCGAGAATATCGCGACCATGCACCGCAGCCCACCAGTTTTGACCAGTGTATCAAGTGTACCGTCTGCACTGTGTACTGCCCCGTGTCGAAAGTGAATCCGGCGTATCCGGGCCCCAAAGAGTGTGGGCCGGACGGCGAGCGTCTGCGGATCAAAAATCCAGAGTATTATGACGACCTACTCAAACTATGCACCAACTGCAAACGCTGCGAAACCGCCTGTCCCTCTGGGGTGAAAATTGGTGATATCATTGCCGTGGCACGGGGTAAACATGGCGAGAAAAACATCAATCCTAAGTTGATGCGTGATTACGTGCTCAGCCACACCGATTTATTTGGTACCTTGGCGAACCCGGTGGCACCGATTGTGAATGCGATGACGGATCTAAAACCGGTAAAAGCGGTGATGCATGCCACCATTGGGGTGGATAAACATAAATCCTTGCCTAAGTATTCCTTTGGCACCTTTCGGCGTTGGATGAAAAGCCAAGCGGCCGCACAAGCGGATTATCCCAAACAAGTCAGTTACTTCCACGGCTGCTATGTGAATTTTAACAACCCGCAGCTTGGTAAAGACTTGGTGAAAGTGATGAATGCGATGGGGTACGGCGTGCAATTGCTCGACAAGCATAAGTGCTGTGGCGTGCCTTTAATTGCTAATGGTTTTTATGATAAAGCAAGACGCAATGCCACCGCCAATACCGCGATGATTGCCGATTCTGTTGCCGACGAGCGCCCAGTGATCGCGACGTCATCATCGTGTGCGCTGACACTCAAAGAAGAATATCCGCATGTATTGGGTGTCGACAATCAGCATGTGGCAGGACAAATTAGCTTCGTGACCCGTTTTTTACTCAAAGCGGCAATGAATGGCGAGATGCCCAAGCTAAAACCCGTCAATAAACGGGTGGTGTATCACACCCCTTGTCACTTGGAGCGCAGTGGCAATGCGATGTTCACCATTGAGCTATTGCGGATGATCCCCGGGCTAGACGTGGTTGTGCTCGATAGCGAGTGTTGTGGTTTGGCAGGCACCTATGGCTTTAAAACCGAGAACTATCAAACCTCGATTGCCATCGGTAGTGGTTTGTTTGCTCAGATTAAAGCTGCAGAAGCTGACTTTGCTATCACCGATTGTGAAACCTGCAAATGGCAAATTGAAGAGAACACACCGTTGGAAGCCTTGCATCCGGTCAGTGTGCTGGCGATGGCCGTCGATGGTACGAACCCATAAAAGCGACGACGACCTCGAATAAGACGACCTTGAATAAAAAACGCCACCGTATGAGGTGGCGCTTTCGTTGGTCAGTGAAACCGGTCTAGCGATTCGCTTGTGATGGCGTCGAGGCGGTGGGCTTGCCAACCGGCTCTGCCAGTAAAGACTTCATCACACTGATGGTCATTAAGATCACCAATACACTGATAGGTAATGCAGTCACCATGTTGGCCGTTTGTAAGGCTCTTAAGCCGCCTGCGACCAAAAGCACCGCGGCGACGGCGCCGATCATAGTGCCCCAGAAAACACGGAAGCGTTTCGGCGGATCATCATTGCCCATCGACAGAATGGTGGTGAGCACCAAGGTGCTGGAATCGGACGAGGTAATAAACCAGCTAAACAGCAAAAAGATCATCATGGCGTTCAGTATCCAACCCCAGATACCGCCGCCGGTAATGCCATCGGCTGTGGCGAACAATGCCGCAGGCAAGTCCCAGCCATTCACCAAATCAATGATTCCCGCTGTACCGACACCCGTCTCAGCAACAAGCTCTTGATGCAACGCATTGCCGCCAAAAATGGCCAACCAGGCAAAAATCATCAGCGTTGGCGCGCAAAGCACACAAACCACAAACTCACGCAGGGTACGTCCGCGAGAAATGCGGGCAATAAATAAGCCAATAAAGGGCGCCCAGCCAATCCACCAACCCCAGTAGAAAATGGTCCAGGCATTTTGCCATGCGGCTGGGCCTGGCGTTTCAGGAAACCACAGTCCCATCGGGATAAAACCGACCAAATAGTCACTGAGTGAAGCACCAAAGACGTGGATTAACCAGGTGGTTGGCCCACCAAATAAGAAGTAGGCGATCACCAATGCCGAGACGATAATGTTCCACTCGGAAATAATGCGGATTCCTTTGCCGACGCCAGACAGAGACGACATGATTGAGGCCACGGAAATCAAAACGATCAGGATAACCTGAGTCATGACACCCGGGTCGATGCCAAATAAGCGATCGAGCCCCACCGCGATCTGACTGACACCTAACCCGAGCGAGGTGGCGACACCGAATACGCAGCCCAGGACACCCAAGATGTCGGTGATATGGCCAATGGGGCCGTAGATCCGATCGCCAATCAGCGGATAAATGGTGGATCGCAGCGCGAGCGGCAGTTTTTTACGGAACGAGAAATATGCCAGCGCGAGGCCAACAATGACGTACACGGCCCAGCCATGAAAGCCCCAGTGAAAGTAAGTAACACGCAGAGCAGCGGCCGCGCGATCAAATCCCATGGTGGTTGCGCCTGCCATATCAGCATATGGGTTGTTGGGGTAGCCGAACGCACCACTTGTATCAAAGTAGAGCGTGGGTTCGGCTACCCCAAAAAACAATATGCCAACACCGACACCGGCGGAAAATAACATCGATAGCCACGAAAAAGTACTAAATTCGGGGCGATCGTCGTCGTCACCCAAACGAATATTACCAAAACGGGTGACTGCAATAATGAAGCTGGCGGCCAATAAGAGAACAAGCACCAACATGTAATACCAACCGAACGTAGACTCTACCCATCCGCGAGCAGCAGCAAACACACTGGCCGCTAGGTGAGTGTTAAACCCGGTAAAAAAAACGAAGACGAAAACCAGAAGGGTAGCGGCGATCATCATATTTTTATGAACGCCCTTAAACGGCCCCGTTTGGGTGACGCAATCGGCAAACGGATGCTGCAATGTGCTGGCATTGCTCGCATCCGACGTACTTCGTGCTGACATGAGTAACTCCTTTTTAAACAACAAAACGCGCAACAATTTACGCAAGGTGCGTTTTCTTTGCAAAAAAAAGAGGCTTTTATCACGATAGTGAAGTACAAAGTGATGAGAAAAGCAGCAAACCGACACGAGCTATCAGCCATCATGGCAGTGATACCGTATAAACTAGCTGAACTGATTTATGAGTAGGAGTAAAACAATGCCCCAACCCGATGTTCGTTCATCGTCAGCGGATCGCACCATGTTGAATTTAGGCTATCTTGGCCTATTACCGTTCGCGGGGGCCCTCGGGGTCAGTTGGACTGGGCTGACAGTTTTTGGCTTAGCTGGCGAACAATTGTTTATTACCTACAGTGCCGTGATTTTAAGCTTTTTATCCGGCGTGTTGTGGGGGAACGGCCTGGATAACACACTGCCTACATTGAGTCGGTATGCGTTGTTACTCAGTAATGTGTTCGCCTTGCTTGCATGGGGCGCATTGGTCAAAGGGGCGACACCTCTATCCTTGACCGTAAGCGTGCTTACGGCAGGTTACTTTTTAGTGTGGCTTACCGAACGGTGGATTCGATATCGCCAACAAAAAAACGATCAGCCAGCGGGGTACCAAACGATGCGCGATCGGCTCACTCTGAGTGTGATGGCTTTTCATGCGTTGCTGCTCTTTGCAAATTAATACGTTTAAGCTGGTTCGTTTTCAGCTGGTTTGTTTTTTATAGTTGGCTAAACCTATTACAACTATTGATCGTACCCGTTACCCTTGGCGCAGAAAAACAATTAATTTAGTAATGGTATTTAAGGGTAATGGGGAATCTATGACAATCATTCAGTATTTACGGACGGTGTTTATTGCGCTCGGGATTGCAGTCGCCCTGAGTGGCGCCTATTTGTTCAGTGAAATTAGCTCAGTTAAAACCCAGTTCAATGACGTTGTCGAGCGCAATGTGCGTTTGCTCAGCACGGTGTCAGATTTACGCTATTACACGGTAACCTACCGCCGTTTTGCGCTCGATTATGGCCTAACCGATGATAAACAAGCGCATCGCGATATCCTGGTGAAAATTAAGCGCAATGACGAATCGGTACGTGGCGCGCTGACGGATATGAAAACGCTGACGGGTCGAGATAGCAACAGCGATGAAGTCACCACCATTGAGACACGTTTGAATGGCTATCGCGAGATGCAAAATGATTATATTCGTCTAATCGATAATGGGCGAATAGACGACGCACGACGCAAAATGCTTGGGCCAATGTTAGCGCCCTTTGATCAAATAGTGGACAACCTTGCGTCGTTACAAGCTGATCTAGAAGCACAGGCCAATACCATCAAAGCACAAGAGTCTAAGAAAATCGAACAGCTGATTGTCATGGGGATAGCGGTAATTGTCGCGCTGATCGTATTGATGGTTATCGTTGCACTTTTACTCCAAAACCGTATCCGCGGACCATTGTCCTTACTGGTTACGCAAATGCAGCGGGTAGAAAGTGGCGATCTGACGCAACGGCTCGATCTTGCTCAGTTTAACCGTGATGAATTAGGACAGGCCGCCAATACATTCGATCAGATGCAAAGCAGTATTACCCACTTAATTGGTTCGCTGATAAAAGGCACACAGCGGCTACAAACGGTCAGTAACGAGCTTTCGACTCAGGTGACGGATACGGTCAACAGTGTTGAGCAACAGCGTAGTGAGCTATCACAGCTCGCCAGTGCTATGACACAAATGGAGTCAACATTTGGGGAAGTGGCGAGTAATACGGTCGCGGCGGCCGAGCACACTGATAAATCGCGCGAGTATGCCCAGCAAGGTCGAGAAACCTTTGAACAGTCTTACCAGCAAAGCGTGGCCGCGAAAGATCAAGTTAACGAAGCGTCGCAAGTGATTGAAGCGTTAACCGCAGACAGTGAAAATATCGGTAAGGTCTCAGAGGTGATTAGTACCATTGCCGAGCAAACGAATTTACTTGCCCTTAATGCGGCAATTGAAGCGGCGCGCGCCGGCGAAGCAGGTCGCGGTTTTGCTGTGGTCGCTGATGAAGTGCGCGGTTTGGCAACCAAGACGCAGTCATCAACCGATGAGATTAATCAAATCATCGAAGGGCTGCAAACCAAAGCGCGTCAGGCCTATCAGGTGATGAGTGACAGCCAAACATTAACCCAAAAAGGATTGGATGACGCCAAACGCGCGGCAGAGGCGATTGAGACCATCAATGCGTCAACGCAGCAGGTGTCAGAAATGACAGGGGCGATTGCGACGGCGACCGAAGAACAAACCACTGCCGCCGCTGATTTAAACCAAAACGTTGCAGCAATTCACCGTGCGGCGGAGTCTTTGGCTGAAACGGCAGAGCAAACGCGCCAAGCGTACGAGCGGTTAGAAAAAGAAAACGCGAGTATGAGTGAGCAGGCTCAAGCGTTTAGACTATAAACCGAAAAGCCAAGGCTCATTGTGAGAGCCGTGTTAACAACAAAAGATGCGCCTAAGTGGCGCATTTTTTATCGAAATAAATACAGAGAGAGAAAGTAATTCACATTTTGGTTGATAGCACGCAAAACGGCAGCAAGCCCGGCGTCGCTGTTTTCGGTCACATCCCAGGGAATAAATTTGCCGTAGCTTGGCAATGGCAGGCCCGATTGTACCGATGCGGGATTCAGAGCAATTAAATAATCGACATAGTCGAGTGTCAGCGCATCCAATGGCGCCGGCGCCAGATCGTAAGTCGATATTTGAAACTGGATCAGCGCTTGTGCGGCCTTATCGGTGCTCATGGTTTGCGTTGTGTGATAACAGTGCACATCAAAAAAACTGTTCGCTTTGCTTTTCATCATTGCGGCTGCCATTAACGACGCGCCGTATTTTCCATCACACAAAAAGAGTACCAATGGCTTGGCATCAGTGTTCAACCGTGTGTCCTCATTGTGGTTAGCATCTGTCATTGCCTTCTTTATCCAAATTGTTCGCAGCTAACATCTCAATTGTGATGTTATCTCGCTGCTATGCTATCGATGTTTCATCTATCCTAGTCACTTCCGCGCGCAGCGCTAGCGCACCTTGAGCAACTTTTGAGTGTGCTACCAATGCCTCTGGCTGTCATCAAACCTTCATCATTGCATAAAGGAACTGTCACTTTGTGCGCTTAATGTGTCTCCCCGTTAACCGAGTTCTTCGTTATGTGTAGATAAATTGATTTACACAGCACTAACTTAAATAATCGACTTGGAGGTTGATGTGAAACTTAAAGCTCTCTTTGCAGCGACGACAGTATCAATGGCCGTGCTGGCCTCAGGTAGCGCAACGGCTGCAAGCCGTGACTACATTAGCATCGTTGGCTCTTCTACTGTTTACCCTTTTGCTACTGTTGTTGCTGAGCGCTTCGGTCGCACGTCGCAATATTCAGTACCCAAAATCGAATCGACTGGCTCAGGCGGTGGACTTAAGTTGTTCTGTGCGGGCGTCGGTGAAAACACCCCAGATGTGACTAACGCATCACGTAAAATCAAAAGCTCGGAAATTGAACGCTGTCAGTCAAATGGCGTCGACGAGATTGTCGAAATCAAAGTCGGTTATGACGGTATCGCTATCGCAAACTCGAAAGTATCGCAACAGTATGATCTCACCCTAAAAGATATCTACACCGCACTCGCTAAAACCGTCCCAGACGCTAACGGCAACTTTATCGACAACCCCAATGACACGTGGAAAGACGTGAACCCATCACTGCCTAACACCAAAATCGAGGTGCTAGGTCCACCACCAACATCAGGGACACGTGATGCGTTTGTTGAGCTAGCCATGGAAGCGGGCTGCTCCGAGTATCCCGAAGTCGCAGCACTTGAAGACAGTAACGAAGACAAATTCAAAGCGATTTGTCACGGCATGCGCGAAGACGGTGCTTTCATCGAAGCCGGTGAAAACGATAACTTGATTGTGCAAAAGCTTGAAGCAAACCCAGATGCGCTTGGCATCTTCGGTTACAGCTTCCTTGAGCAAAACGCAGACAAAGTACAAGGCTCTAAAATCTCGGGTGTTCTGCCAACATTTGATGCCATTGGTACCGGCGAGTATCCCGTATCACGTTCACTGTATTTCTACGTTAAAAAAGCGCATGAGAACGTGATTCCTGGCCTGACCGATTATGTGAAAGCGTTCACCTCAGAAGAAGCAATGGGCAGCATGGGATATCTCGCTGACCGTGGCCTTATTCCACTGGGTGAAAACGAGTGGCAACAAGTACGCAGTGCTGCCGTCGATTTAAAACCAAACTTGTAAGCGCATTGTGAATACGAAAGGGTGGTACGTGTCACGTACCCCCTTTATTCGTGTTCAGGAGGAACAATGACAACACCCATGCTGATGACCGTGATTGCTATTATTGCAATTTCCGGCTTTTTTATTGCTCGAACGCGTTCTATTAAGCTTGCCAACATGGCTGGTGGCTTGAGCAAACTGCATTCTCGACCTAACTATTACGGCTCATATGTCGCCATTTTGGCGGCGATTCCGGCACTGGTTCTTTTATTGTTGTGGCAAGCGGTAGAACCGAACTTGATCCACAGTTTGGTGATGGCACAAATTTCCGATACGTACGTCACGCAGTTCGGCAATGCGGATTTGTTATACAGTCAAATCGGTAATATTGCTCGTGGCATCACCCAAACTGACGATGCTGTCTTGTTGGCTGCGGCGGACCATTATCAAACCCTGAACCATTTAGGGACCACATTACGATTCACCGCAATGACTGCACTTGCGTTGGCGGGATTAGCCTTTGGCTGGCGCTCGCTACGACTGCGTTTACGTGCCCGCAATCGGGTCGAAAACGTGATGCAGGGCTTTTTATTGTTCTGCTCAACCCTCGCAATCTTAACCACATTCGGCATTGTGCTCTCAGTGTTGTTTGAAGCGATGCGATTTTTCCAAATGATCCCCGTGACCGAGTTCATCTTTGGCACCGAATGGTCGCCACAGATTGCACTGCGTGCAGATCAACAAGCCTCAAGTGGTTCTTTTGGTGCGATCCCGCTATTTACCGGCACTTTGATGATTTCATTCATCGCCATGTGTATCGCGGCACCGGTTGGGTTAATGAGTGCCATTTATTTGGCTGAATACGCGTCGCCCCGTGTTCGTGGCATTGTTAAGCCTATTTTAGAGATCCTTGCGGGGATCCCGACAGTGGTTTACGGCTTTTTCGCAGCGTTAGTTGCGGCGCCATTTATTCGTGATGTGGCTCATGCGATCGGCTTTACCAGTGCATCGTCAGAAAGTGCACTCGCAGCTGGTGCGGTGATGGGCATTATGATCATTCCGTTTGTCTCCTCGCTGTCCGATGATGTGATATCCGCCGTGCCTCAGTCACTGCGTGATGGTTCATTAGGGCTAGGCGCTACCCCCTCTGAAACCGTGCGTCAGGTTGTGATTCCTGCCGCGTTACCAGGCATTGTCGGTGGTTTATTGCTGGCGGTATCACGCGCGATTGGTGAAACCATGATCGTGGTGATGGCGGCAGGATTATCGTCTAACTTAACGGCGAACCCCTTGGAATCGGTGACTACGGTCACGGTTCAAATCGTGACATTGTTGGTCGGTGACCAAGAGTTCGATAGCCCTAAAACGCTGGCTGCATTTGCTTTGGGTCTCACGCTGTTTGTTGTGACGCTAGCGCTCAACTTCGTGGCGCTACGCATCGTGAAAAAATATCGAGAACAATATGACTGATAAAATCGAAAAAATTGCGCAAGAGAAGCGTGCTAGGGTAAAAGCAGGCCTTGCGAAACGTCGCGGAAAAGAAAAGCGTTTCCGTTGGTATGGTATGACATCGATTTTTCTCGCTTTCACCTTTTTGGTATTGCTGATTGGGTCGATTGTCTCTCAAGGGTATACGGCGTTTTACACCACCGAAATCCGTTTAACGGTTGATCTCAGTGAGCAAAGCTTGGGCATTGAGGGAGAACCACTGAACGATGAAACATTGGAGTACCTCAGTTATCGTTCGGTATTGGCGAAGGCCATATTTAATGCGATGCCAGAGGTGACCTCGCGGGGCGATAAACGTGATCTATTTCGCTTTATCTCTACGGGCGCGGAATATGATTTGCGTGACCGTGTTGCCGCAAACCCCGATCTGGTCGGACAAAAGATTGAGATTTGGGCATTGGCGGGTGATAACGTCAACCAATTCAACAAAGGCAACATCGACGGCAAACTCCCAGAGTCAAATCGTCAGTTTAAAGACAAGCACATAAACTGGTTTAACCAACTGGAGGATGATAATCGCGTGCGCACCGTGTTCAACACGCGCTTCTTCACCAATGGTGATAGCCGTGATGCTGAATTAGCGGGCATTTGGGGCGCGACTGTTGGGTCTTTCTACACCTTGTTGGTAACACTGGCGTTGAGTTTCCCGATTGGTGTAGCAGCCGCGATTTACTTGGAAGAATTTGCGCCACGTAATCGCATTACCGAAATTATTGAAATTAACATTAACAACTTAGCAGCCGTGCCCTCGATCGTGTTTGGCTTGCTGGGTCTGGCTGTTTTCTTGAACTTTGCTGATCTGCCACGCTCGGCGCCAGTCGTTGGTGGCTTAGTGCTCACGCTCATGACATTACCGACGATTATTATATCGAGTCGTTCGGCGATTAAAGCGGTTCCGCCCTCGGTACGTGATGCGGCTTTGGGTGTGGGTGCATCTAAGATGCAAATGGTGCTTCACCACGTCTTGCCATTGGCGATGCCAGGCATGTTAACCGGTACCATTATCGGGATGGCACAAGCACTCGGAGAAACGGCACCGCTGCTGATGATCGGGATGATCGCGTTTATCGTTGATGTGCCATCCGGTCCGCTTGATGCGGCCACAGCGTTACCCGTGCAAATCTATTTATGGGCAGAGAATCCTGAAAAGGGCTTTGTCGAAAACACCTCAGGCGCAATCATGGTACTGCTGGCATTCTTAGCCTTTATGAATGCCTGTGCGGTGATTATGCGTAAGCGTCTCGAGCGACGCTGGTAAGTCGGGAGAGAGAATCATGACGACGACAACAATGAACAACCTAACCATGACTGAAGATGTAGTAGAAGCCGCACCACAAAGCACACAAGCACCGAGTGAAACCTGTGGTATTCCGTTTGTTGATATGCCACGCATGACAGCACGAAATGTGTTCGTTAATTATGACAACGGATCTAAGCCGGCGATTAAAAATGTGAGCCTTGATATCGGCGAGAAAGAAGTGCTTGCGATGATTGGGCCATCAGGCTGTGGTAAATCGACGTTCTTGCGTTGCTTAAATCGTATGAATGATACGATCCCGGGCTGTGAGGTGACGGGGGACATCATTTTGGGAGACACTGACATTTACCACCGTGAGAGTGAAATTGTCGAATTGCGCTCACAAGTCGGCATGGTGTTCCAACGTCCTAATCCGTTTCCTAAATCCGTGTATGACAACGTTGCTTATGGCCCGCGTATTCACGGCTTAGTCGACAGTAAAACTGACTTGGATGAGCTGGTGGAGCAATCGCTGATACGCGCCGGTTTGTGGAATGAGGTTAAAGATCGCCTGGATCAGCCGGCAACCGGTTTGTCTGGTGGTCAGCAACAGCGACTTTGTATTGCACGTACTATTGCGGTCGCACCGGAAGTTATTTTGATGGATGAGCCGTGTTCAGCCCTCGATCCGATTGCCACTGGGGTGATTGAAGAGCTGATCTCGGATTTGAAGAAGAACTTCAGCATTGTGATTGTGACGCATTCCATGCAGCAAGCAGCTCGTGTGTCTGATCGCACCGCTTATTTCCATCTTGGTAGCTTGGTTGAGGTTAACACAACACAAAAAGTGTTTAATGATCCTGAGCATAAGCTGACGTCTGACTATATCAATGGTCGTTTTGGTTAAATAAGCAACGGGGTGGCAGAGGGGAAACCTATTCAAATAGGTGTTTGCTGATAATTTCAGCACTTAAGCGCGAGAAAGTAAAAACACACTTTACATCGCACTGAGTAGCCTCTACTATACGCCCCGTTCCGGAGAGATGGCTGAGTGGTTGAAAGCACCGGTCTTGAAAACCGGCAAGGGTTAATAGCCCTTCTAGGGTTCAAATCCCTATCTCTCCGCCACATACTAAAAAGCCGCTGCTCAGTCAGCGGCTTTTTTGCGTTTATATCCCCCCATAACTCCCCAAACCCTGACTGCGCCAATATTTTAGGCGATTATGCCTAAACAGCTATTCTGCACTCTGGTACGCTAACCCTTATATTTCTGCCTCTTACATGGCCTTTTGGACGCCGCTAACCAAAGGGCGGTAGCGTGGAACGCAACAAAACGCCTACATAGATGCACGCTTTCTCATGACCGATTCACACTTTCCCGGGGCGAAAAAATAAAAACCACGAATAATCAATTGGTTAAATGTACAAGCGCGGGGATAATGTGAACACCTAAACCGGGATAGGCGGCATGCACATTATCACCAATAAGGATTTGATGAGAAAGATGGAAAAAACACATTATTATCATGATGTTATGGATAAAACAGGGCGTATAACGATTTTGACAAATCGAGCACGCACACTAATACAATGTTATACTATTTGTCCAAATTTCATCCATTAATTAGGAAGTTGGTAGGTATACATGCAGTTAGATGAGTACATCAAAGAAACTTTAGTTCAGATCACTAAAGGTGTTAAATATGCATCAGAGGCAATAACTGATATGGGGGGGGCTGTTAACCCAGCCAAAGAACATGAAATTGCTTACTCTGATCCCTTTTACTCAAACGCCGATGCGCAAATTATTAAGTTTGATGTTGCAATTCAAGTGAAAGACATTAGTTCTCAAGAAGCAAGCGGCAAAGCTAAACTATCTGTATTATCATTCGGTGGTGGGCTAACCAACACAGACGAAACTCAAGCAGTTCACCGAGTCCAATTTGATGTGCCATTAGCCTTGCCCTGTAATGTACCTTCATCGGTAAATGAACAATAGCATAACAATAAAATTTAAGGGTGATTCACAACGCGCGGCGCTCTCATGTCAAGCAAGTTTAGTGTTTATGCACAATGCTTTAGGTAGATGGTTAGCGTTGTTCACACCTTAATTTGGCGTTACACCTCTTAATGAGATTGTATGGACACTAAGAAATTACGAATTAAGTACAATAATGACTGGCCAAAATCCTTCGATTTTCCTGTGGAAGAGACGTTCCTGAATAGGCTTCAGTCTAAGGGGCTTCAACAGGCATTCGTCTCTTGTGATTTAGGCTATTCAGATGATTACCAATTTCAATTTTATCTAGGCTATCTGATTGATGCTCTTGATATGCTTCCAAAACGACCTGATCTAGCATTTGATCATGTCTGGAAAGCGTTAGACTCTGAATTTTTCCTTGTACAACAAGAGATAGGGAACCAAAATTGTTCGCGATTTGACGGGTTTGTTGATCGTATCCTGAATGATGGAAAATCTTCAGCAGTATTTCTAAGTTATCTTCCACTAATTCCATTCCAGACATGCGAATATGCTGCGAAAAGAGTTATCGAGGCATCTAGCGAAGTTGATAATCATGCCACAACATTATTCTCTAGGGCCAAGAATTCGCTAGGCGCTAGTTTCATAGAAAAATTTGTCTCCAAGTATCCACCAGGAGCCAATGGTAAGCCTACACCAGCCGATCAAAGAAAGGCTGGTCGGCTATTAAAGCTAATTTTTAGCGGTAATGAAGTTGATCTTGCTGGCGATAAATTTTTATTTTCAGATGAGGAACTATCAAAGTTTCTTATAAAAGTAATCTTGGCTAACTCTAGGAATGAGAGGTTTCATGGTGGGGTTTTTCCACCATTCAGAAGTAGTTCGGCAAAATTGGCCACATATGCCCATGCTTATTACCTGCTACATATTTCATATGGGCTGCTACTTGATGTGTTCCTATATCGGGAACACGGCGTCGTTCAAACGAATGAGGTGGTTTCAGTTATGAACGATAACGCAACAATATTTAGCCTCCTTTTTGGTGAGTTGAGTTAGGTGTAACAAGCGCATGTTGCCGGACTGGTTTTCCGCTGCGCTCCAAACCATCCGCAAATGCGGGCGTTATAAGCTTTAAGGAAATTCATGCAGATCGAATGTCCATCTTGCACTACAGACAACAAAATTGAGTTTGGTGAAAATATTGTTTGTAGCGAATGCAAAGAGTCACTTTCAGGCCACTCTTACAAGAAATTTAAGAAGCCGCTTTTATCGGCTACAACTGCTCTATTTATTGGCGCATTCGGAACATATAAGGCAGATCAAATACTCTTTGAGGATCAACGATATCCACTTAATGTTGAATATGAACTTGTAGATAGTTGTGTAAACTCGTCGCGCATACCAAGGAGCTCTTACCACCAAGCTGACAAAATTCAGATTTGTCTATGTGCCTTAGAAAAAACAATGCAAGTGATCAGTTACAAAGAGGCACAGAAAAACGAGTCAGAGTTTCTGACTCGTTTTAGAGGCAGCCTGACTAGCTGCAATTAGTTACTTTCCCTTTGGAGGGTTATTGCCTCGCTTGCCTCCAGAAGGCTTACCGGTTGTGCTTGGACCGTTGTGTGGGCGAGTTGAACCAGGTTGACTTGCTGCAGATTGCGCTCTTGCGGCAAAAGAACCTTTTGGGACGACTCCACCGTTTGATTTAGCTGTCGCTGACTGAATTCGAGCAGCAGCGGCTTTTGACATTGATTCGGACATAGTAGTCTCCATAGTTGAATAAAAATTGTCCCCGCTGGGACATTGACAATGCTAGGGGTTAGGAAAAGACAAATGGGGACAAAACAGGAATCTCATGAGCTTTTTTTGCAAATAAAAGGGCTGTTAGCAGAGCTAGGGTGGACTCAGAACAGGTTTGCTCGAATTTTGTACAGCGAGTTGCATGAGTGGGATGACGAAGACGAAATCTTTAGGTTTCAAGAGAAGCTTAAAAAGGAGCTTCAACGGCCGACAACAAAGCCTGATAGACTGAAAGTGTATCTTGATGTGATGATGAGGCACCCTGAAGCGAAAAAGCTGGATGTGGTTATGAATAGGTATATCCCCCAAGGATCAATTAGTTCTAGCCTAAGTAAGGGCATGAAAGATATATCTTCCGAAATCGACAGCGCTTATAACAAGACGTTGAACCGGACAAGCCGGTGAACGCGGCGTTAGCTTTCAAAAGGAGTTTGGTTTGCATTCAGAAGTAACTTTTCCATCGGATGCAATTTTCCTCTCAGGTACGCTTACAGTTCCTAAAGGTGATTCACCGTTATCCTGTGTCATCATGGTTCATGGTAGTGGCGCACAAGATCGAGATGGGAACATCTCAGGTTTTAACAGTCAAATCTTTAAATACATTGCAGAATTTTTAGCGGATAAAGGAATTGCTTCTTTTCGTTATGACAAAAGAGGGTGTGGAAAAAGTGAAGGGAATTTTAAAGTTGCCGGTTTATCTGAAATGGTTAAAGATGCCTGTGCTGCAATAGATTTCATTAGTGAGCAAACAGATGCTATAGATTCAAATAAAATTTACCTGCTTGGACATAGTGAAGGCGCGGTTTTAGCTCCTGAGATCGCATTAAAAAGACATAACCTTGCTGGTATATTGATGTTATGCGCTAGTCTAAGAAGTTTTGAAGAGGACGGAGTTAAAAACGCCGAAGTAATGAATCGAGATTTAAACAAAATGACAGGTTTAAAAGGAATACTAGCCCGAATGTTCCTATATACTAAAGATCCATTAGAAACCATGACAAAGCTTAGGCACAAGGTTGAAAAAACTAAAGCCAAGCGAATGTGGATTTCTTTTTCTAGGGTGAGTACTAAGTTTTATCGAGAGACGTTTAACTATGACGTTAAATCATTCTTGAAAAATACCAAGCATCCGATCTTAGCGATTGGAGGCAGCAAGGATTTTCAGTGCCATCCAGATGATACACTTTTAATACCAGAAATATCCCCAAGCCAAGCTGATGCTTATATTGTTGAGGGTATGGATCATATGCTTAGGTTTCAAAAAGAAGATCCTTCGATTTTAAGCTATGCCAATTCATGTAGCTCTCCAATAATGCAAGAAGTTAATGAGACAGTCTATGCATGGATCAGTAACCAGAAAGCTAACAAGCAAATTAATCAGGACATGGACTTGATCCGTTTTACTGGACACGCATCGACGACCTGAGGAGGTCAGTATGCCAGCCTATAAAACGGGTAAGAAGACAGCGCAATATTCACTAGACTTCAAACTGAAAGCGGTTGAATGGAGCTATGAAACGCATCGAACAGTGAAGTCGGTTGCAGAGGCGCTTGATATCCATCCATTCATGCTATCGAAATGGCGTAAAGCGTATCGAGATGGAGAGTTTGGTATGGTCAAGTCCCTAAAAAATAAAGTGAAGCCAGACAAGGCGAAGGATGAGTTATCGGCGCTCAAGCGACGGATCACGGAGCTTGAAGAGGAGAACGATATCTTAAAAAAGTGGCAACGCTTTCAAGCAGAACAAAGGCGCAAGCCTACCGATTCGTAAAGCAATATAGTGATGTTTACTCAGTAAAGAAGCTGTGTAGGCACCTTTCTGTGTCTCGTAGTGGCTATTATGATTGGCTAAGCCGCGGACAGTCAGGACACGCGCGCGCAGATAGTGAGCTAGGCGCAGAGATAGCGTTCATCTACCGTAAAAGCGAAGGCAGATATGGGAGTCCTAAAATCCATGCGGCGTTGAAGGCAAAAGGTCTCGCAGTGAGTCGTAAGCGTATGGCCCGCTTGATGCGAGAAGCCGGTTTAAAGGCGAGAGTGGACCGTGTTTACCGTCGTCAGAAAAAGAGTCGGACGTTCTTTAAAGGACTCGTCAATCGACGTTTAGAACAAGAAAAAGCGAGCAAAATCAATCAACAATGGACCGCGGATGTTACCTATATAAAAGTAGGAAACCGATGGGGCTACTTAGCGGTAGTGATTGATGTTTACTCAAAAAAAGTACTTAGCTGGGCGCTCAGCGACAGACTTGATTCAAACTTGACGATGTTCACCATCGTCAAAGCACTCGCTAGCCGAAAGCCTAAACGGGGACTGCTATTTCATACCGACAGAGGGCGCGAGTATTGTGCGGATAGGGTGCGACATTTACTGGCGGAACACGGTGTTGAGCAGAGCATGAATCGGCCAGGGAAATGCACGGATAATGCAGAAGTCGAGTCGTTCTTTAAATCGCTTAAGGGCGAGTTAATCAAAGATGCACCGATTGCTAACTTAAAGCACTTACGAGAGAAGCTCAGAAAATATATTCAGTACTTTTATAATCGAACACGGTTACACAGTAGCATTGGCTATATGTCGCCGATAGCGTTTGAAAAACAATGTACTTAACGAAAGACGTGTCCGTTAAAGTGGATCAACATCACTGTCAACGCGTGGCGTTTCGCAGCGACGCCGCGACTGATTGGCCTCTGTAGACGGATGTTAGAAATCCCGCGACGGTTGAGGTAGCATTGCCGACTTTTTCAGCGGTGAGAGGCATTTATGTATATCGGCTTTGACTATGGTACAGCCAATTGTTCGGTGGCGAAGATTGAAAACGGTCAGCCGACGCTGTTACGTCTAGAAGGGGACAGCACGTTTATTCCTTCCTCCCTTGCCGCACCTACGCGCGAATCGGTGTCTGAGTATCTGTTTCGTCATCGGGGTATCAAGCCGCTAGATACGATTGGCGAGCAGATGTTGCGCCGCGCCATCCATGTAAACCGAGAGGAAAGCATTGAACTTGAGGCGGAGGACATGGCGTTTGGTCAAGCGGCGCTCGATCGTTATCTCGATGATCCGCGTGATATGTACTACGTGAAATCGCCTAAATCTTTCCTTGGCGCGTCAGGTTTACGTGATGCCCAACTGCGCTTTTTTGAAGACCTCGTATGCGCAATGATGGATAACATCAAAACCCAAGCCGAACACCAAACTCAACAGAGTATTCATGATGCGGTGATCGGTCGGCCGATTAACTTTCAAGGCCGTGGAGGCGAGGTGGCAAATCGCCAAGCCGAAGGTATTTTGCTCAATGCGGCTAAGCGGGCGGGCTTTAAACAGGTTGAATTTCAGTTTGAACCAGTCGCTGCCGGCCTGGACTATGAAGCGACACTGAGCGAAGACCAAATCGTTCTTGTGGTCGATATCGGTGGGGGCACCACAGACTGTTCATTGATTGAGATGGGGCCATCATGGCGCGGTAGTAGCGATCGCAGTGCAAGTTTGTTAGCGCACAAAGGCCAGCGTATTGGCGGCAATGACCTAGATATTGCGTTGGCATTCAAACAAATGATGTTCCCGTTTGGGATGGGCAGTAAGATGGAATCTGGCATTGAGATGCCGATTACGCAGTTTTCCAACCCCATCGCGATTAACAACGTACAAGCGCAAAACGATTTCTATGCGTTTGAAAACTTGGCGGTGCTCAAAGGGCTGCACAAGCAAGCGCAAGAGCCACATAAACTGGCCCGTTTGCTTGAGGTATATCACGAGTCGTTGGGTCACAACATTGTCCGTCGTGCGGAAGAGGCAAAGATTGCGCTGTCGGATCAAGCGGCTTACCGAGCGGGTATTCAACTGTTCTCTGAGCGCGTGGACGTTGATGTATCGCGCGATAACATGATTGATGCGATTGAGGCGCCCAAACGTAAGATGATCGCCCTAGTTCACGATGTGGTCGCGCAGGCCCGTGTAAAGCCTGACGTGATTTTTATGACAGGTGGCTCGGCGCGCTCGCCCTTCTTACGGGAGGCTGTACAAGCAGAGCTGCCGAACATTCCTGTAGTGAGTGGCGACTACTTTGGCTCAGTCACCGCGGGCTTAGCGCGTTGGGCGGAAGTCTGCTTTAAGTAACCGTCGCTTGACGAACTGGGTTTGACGCTTACTTGTAATACCTTGCGAAAGAAAAAAAGTTGTCAATAATAGGAACCCTACTTAGCGAAAACTTCCGTATTTTGATTAGAAATCATGCACCAAGGTGGGGGTGTTGGCGCGAAATAGCTTGGTTAGGGCAGACTTATATCGCCAACCCAATGCCAGTAGCCGTTTCGCTAAGCTTTGATTTTGAATGGTGGCAACTTCAATGCCGCGGTAGTGATGCGGATGCGCTTGAATATAGTCGATAAACGCCGTCAGCACTCCTCGGCCGCGAACGCTGGGGGCTAATTGTAGCGAAACAATCGATACTCGCTGACTACCGACCGGGCAGTGAATCAGACAATAACCGAGTGGGTGCTTGATAGCGGTGGAGAGCTCTGGAAAAGCGCGCGTCTGGTGACGTAGGGCCAATTGGTCATAGCCGTGGCATAGGTGGTTAAGCAGTTGCCGAGCGTTATCATCCATCGAAGTGTCTCTGAAGAGGTCGAAACGTAGCCACCATATTAGGGATTTTATTTTTTCGAAAAACAGAAAAGCGCAAGCCACGTATTTGCCTCTTTTGGGCACAATAATCGCGCAAAAGCCGCGATTTCTACGCCAGATAACCAGCTAGTTTTTAAAACTGTGCGCGAGCTCATGCCGCACCATTGGTCGTTAGTGAATGACGAGTTTTTATAAATTTATCAATCATGTACATTATGTGCTGATTTTTTAACACGGACGTTTAACGATTACGACAATCAACAAGATTATTTCTGCGGTGGCGATGTATAAAGGATTGCACCGCAATATTTACTACGTTGCACTGGCCCGCATGATCCTCGGGATGGGCAACTTTATTATTCCTTTCCTCGTGCTTTTGTTTACCGATAAGCTCGGCTACTCCGCGTCGCTGGCGGGTACATTGGCGATGAGTATTACTGGCTTGTACCTGCTGGGGAGTTTTATTGGTGGCAAGCTTTCTGACTGGATAGGCCATAAAAATACTATGGTGGCGGGGGAAGGTGTCGGCGCTATCTTGCTGCTGGTGTGCGGGTTTGCACCCGATGCCCCGGTGATGGTGCCGGCGTTATTATTCGCTGCGTACTTTTTTATTGGTGTGGCGTTGCCGGCCAGTAATGCATTGGTGGCCGATTTATCTCACGCAGGCAATCGCGATGCGGTGATGTCGCTTAGTTACCTTGCCTATAACTTGGGTTCAGCGATTGGCCCCATCTTAGCGGGCTATTTGTTTTGGCAGCACACTGAGTGGATTTTCTTTGGTAACGGGCTTGCCGTCTTGGTGGGTATTCTTGTGGTGGCCTTTTTGGTCAACGTGACCGAGCAAGCCGTCCCCGAGTCTGAGTCTGACCTTGAGCGCGCGGTAGAAGGCAGTGTCTGGTCGGTGCTTAAATCACGTCCTTATCTCATTGTGTTCACTTTGTTTTGTGGCATGCTTTGGTTTGCATTGAATCAAATGACAATGGCTAGCCCGCTTTATTTGAGTCATTTATTTGGCCAAGAAGGGCCCGTGCGTTTTGGTCAATTGATGACGTATGCGTGCGTGTTGGTGGTGATCATCACGCCGCTATTGCTACGTGCCACATCTGGACACACCGAGACCATGGCGTTGGCCTATGCAGGGCTCTTGTTTGTGTTGGGTTATGGTCTTGTGATGTTGTCACCTACGATCCCCGTTCACTTTTTAGCGTGGTTTTTCCTTTCCGCTGGCGAGGTGTTGGTCCTCACCAAAGAGGGCGTGTATCTTGCCAACAACTCACCGGCGAGTCATCGCGGTCGTATTCAAGGGGTATTGATCACGTTGCGTAGCTTATTGCTGATGCCAAGCTTTGTATTGATTGGCTATGTCATCGATACGTTCGGCTATTCGGTGACTTGGTTGCTTGTTATTGCGATGGCTGTGTGTGCCAGCATCGGTATGCTTTTGTTATCGGTGCGGGAGAAAACACGCCTCGTAGCCACGTCGTCATAATCGCTCCTACATGGATGTAAGGACAAACGATGAATATTGGTATTTATGTGTATGAGCACGCAGAGGCCGGGCTACTCGATGGTCGAAAAGTGATCACGCATTGGGAAGATATGGACGAGCTCAGCCGTGCTTATCCGCCATTAAGCGTGGTATCAGAAAAGCGCTGGGTGAGGGATGGAAAATATCTTACCTCCGCGGGTATTTCTGCGGGTATTGATATGAGTTTGCAGCTGGTGGCTGATCTGCACAGCGAGGACTTAGCCCAGCGCGTGGCCAAGCAAATGGATTACCACTGGCAGCGAAACGAGTAATATGCAGTCTGGATAAGGTACGTAGCGCGATAATAATCAATGTATGCGCTGATAAAATAGGAATAGGAACATGTTCCCAGCAACATGGCGGTCTGAACGCCTATGTTTTAGTGCGTTTGAGTACAGTGATGCAAAGCGCGTTAAAGCACTGTTTGAGCAAAATCAGCATCTGCAATATCAAGATCCCACGTTTAAGCCTTGGTCGTTATCCACCTATCAATCATTGATTGCCGACAGTGCGGAGAAAAAGGCGCCTGATGTGGAAGACGCCTTTTATCTTCGTCGCATTCAAACCCATGACGGTAAAGATATCGGCTATCTGCAAATCTCGCTCAATGCGCCGGATACACAGAGTGTTTGGCTGCCCATGCTCACTATTTCTCCAAGATATCAAAAGCATGGCTATGGCAGCGAAGCGGTTGCGAGTGTGATTGAAACCGTGCAAGCTTATGGGGACTATCGACGCATGGGGGTGAATGTTTATGCCGAGAACATTCGCGCGTTTCGATTCTGGTATCAGCAAGGGTTTTGTCGTATTACCCATTTTGAACCCGAGCAAGACGAGGGGCGTGATTATCACTGTGTGGTGCTCTATCGAGACCTTATGTCGTGAACAGCGCATGTCTTTTCGGGAATCGGCAAGATTACGTCGCTTGAGCCATGTTATGGAAGGAATTAGGTAAACGAATGATGAAAAATAAATCAGTCAACCGAGTGCGATTTAAGCGAGCCGCGATGGGGGTCGCGTTTGCACTAGGCGTGATGAGCCTGGTGCCTGGGCAGGTGTACGCTGCTAACACCACACACGCTGAAGTACAGCGCGAATCAGGTCTGTATTTACAAGATTTTGATCGATCGGTTCGTCCGCAAGATGACTTGTTCCGTCACGTGAACGGCACTTGGTACGACCAAACCCAAATCCCCAGTGATATGTCCAGCTATGGTGCGTTCCGTATCTTGGCTGAAGAAAATGAAAAGCGTCTGAAAGGCATCATTGATGAGCTGGTGGCGCGTGATGATCTCAAGCCCGGCTCCAACGAGCAAAAGCTGCGTGATTTTTATCTTAGCTATATGGACCAAGATAAAATTGATGCCCTAGGGGTCACGCCAATTAAACCTGAGCTTGATCGTATTGCGGCGATTTCCTCGAAGCCTGCGCTGATTTACGCGATGGCCGATTTGCGACAAGTTGGCGTTGGGATCCCGTTTAGTTTTTATGCGTGGGCCGATGCGAAAAACCCTGACTATAACGCCCTGTATCTGAGCCAAAGCGGGTTGGGCTTGCCGGATAGAGACTATTATTTCCGAGACACCGAGGACGCTGAGCGTATCCGCACCGCGTATAAAAGCTATCTCGAAGATATGCTGACCTTAGCGGGCTACGATAAGGCCAAACAACGCGCGGATCGAATTTATCAGCTGGAAAAGACACTGGCAGAGCACCATTGGACACGCGCTAAACGCCGTGACGCGCAAGCAACCTATAATAAAATGCCAATTGAGGCGCTCAACCAGTTGATGGGCGAGTTTGATTATGCTCGCTTTGCCAAGCGCGCGGGCATCGACAAAGCCAATGAAGTAGTGGTGCGCATGCCGTCTTATTTTGAGGCGCTAGGGCAGGTGTTTGAGCAAACCAGTTTGCAAGCGTGGCAAGATTATCTAACCATTCGCACGCTCAATGCGTTTGCACCGCGCTTAAATCATGAGCTGGTTGAACGTCAATTTGCGTTCTATTCCAAAACCCTTAACGGCATTCCTGAGCAGCGTGACCGTTGGAAGCGGGGCGTGCAAGCCACCGAAGGGGTGCTGGGTGAAGCGCTCGGCCAAGAGTATGTCGCGCGTTATTTCCCGCCAGAAGCCAAAGCGCGTATGGAAACCTTGATTGATAACTTGCGTGCCGCGTTTAAAGACTCGATTGAGTCCTTAGCCTGGATGAGTGATGAAACCAAAGCGAAAGCATTGGATAAATTGAGTAAATTCACGCCTAAAATCGGCTATCCAGAGCAATGGGAAGATTACAGCGCGCTGACCATCAACGCCGATGACTTGATTGGCAACAGCAAACGTGCCGCACGCTGGGGCTATCAAGATATGTTGTCGCGGATTGGTGCGCCGGTTGATCGCAAAGAGTGGGGTATGACCCCGCAAACGGTCAACGCCTATTACAGCCCAACTGCCAACGAGATTGTGTTCCCCGCCGGGATCTTACAACCACCATTTTTTGATATGAATGCGGATGACGCCGTGAACTATGGCGGTATCGGTGCAGTGATTGGTCATGAAATGGGACACGGTTTTGATGATCAGGGCTCGCGTTATGATGGCGATGGCAACCTATCCAATTGGTGGACGGATGAGGACCGGGCGCGCTTCGATGCACGCACCCAAAAGCTGGCTGAGCAATTTAGCCAGTTTGAGCCATTGCCGGACTTGTTCATTGACGGCAAGGTGTCCTTGGGTGAGAACATTGGTGATTTAGTCGGCTTGACCACCGCCTTCCGCGCCTATCAAAAATCGTTGCACGGTGAACCGTCTCCCGTGATGGACGGGTATACCGGCGAGCAACGATTCTTCCTCAGCTGGGGGCAGATCTGGAAAATGAAGATGCGTGAAGATGCCCTGCGTGAGCGCGTGTCGCTGGGTCCGCATGCGCCACCGCAATTTCGCGTACTTGGTGCGCCGCGTAATGTCCCTGCATTCTATGAAGCCTTTGATATTAAAGAAGGTGACGGCATGTATTTACCCGAAGATCAGCGGGTGAATATCTGGTAATCTTTGATGCCGCCTTAAGGGCGGCATTTTTTGCGATAGATTTTGGTACTGTCCGTCACGCGAACCGATGTAAGGAGGCCCAAGTGCTAAGCACGCCAAGGACGAGACTGGTTTTACTTCCCCCAGAAAAAGCCGACATGATGGCGCAGTTTTATCAACGAAATCGTGCTCAGCTTTCCCCATGGGAGCCCATACGTCCTGCCGCATTTTATCGCGAAGACTATTGGCATCGCGCGCTGCAAGAAGCGAAAGACTTGTTTCAACAGCAGCAAGCCTTCAAGTTTGTGATTTTGCATCATGAACAGGACGATGTGATAGGGGTGTGCAATTTTACTAACGTAATCCACGGCGCCTTTAAAGCGTGCCTGTTAGGTTATGCCGCTGACAAGCATTATCAAGGGCAGGGCTACATGCACGAAGCCATCCAAGCAGGCATCCGTTTTGTATTTGATCAGGTTGGGTTGCACCGTGTGATGGCCAACTATATTCCGGACAACACGCGCAGTGAGCGGCTACTTACCAAGCTGGGGTTTGAGCGCGAAGGCTATGCTCGCCGTTACCTCAAGATCAATGGCCGCTGGCAAGATCATGTCCTCACCGCCAAACTCAATCCTGCAATGGAAGAGTGAGTCGTGGAATCACCAGTCGGACATTCCGTTTTATCCATTTAACTGTCAGGAGAAAAAATGAGTCAGTTTACCGAGTACAAAGTTGTTCATATTGTTGAAGGTGGTTGCGGCACCTTATTGCTGGGCTCAAGTGGCTTGCCGTTGCAACGCCTCGAAGCCGAACTCAATCAATACGCACAAGATGGTTGGCAGGTTGTTTTTCAAGTGATTGAAAAGAAACGTTATATGCTATTTTGGCAACGTGAAGCTGTGATTGTCACCCTAGGTCGCTAATGCTCAAGTATTTGTCGCTTACTTTAATCCATCGTTACCAAGCTAAAGGTGGATCAAAGAAACGGTTCAATATTGCGTGTAATTTCGAGCCGAGCTGCTCGGAGTACACGCGCCAAGCGATCGAAAAGTACGGCGCACTTCGCGGCTGGCAACTCGGCTTAGCGCGCATTCGTCGTTGTAATGATCCCGATGCAGTAGAAATAATTCACGATGAGGTGCCTTAGATGCGGATAACGCAACCATGGCAAGAGCTGGAAACACAGGAAGCCTTGCTGCGTGATCAAGTGAATGGCTTAACCCCAAGCCAGAAAAAACGCTATTTTGCCGAGCAAACCAGACAACTGAAAGATCCAGACACCTATGCGGTACTCAATTGGGCTTTCTTAGGCGGATTCCATCATCTTTACTTGCGAAAGTACCGGTTGTTTATCGTAGAATGTACGTTATTGGTAATCGCCATTATTGGCTTAGTGATGAGCCAGCCGTATTTCGCTCTGATTTTGGTTGGTTTAGTGCTATTTGAATTACCACAGCTTTTTTTGGCCCAGAAAATTGCCAGGCAGTACAACTACCATGTATCACGCTCAATTTATGAACACGTCCGCCACGGTGATTAATCCATGAAGCGCCGTCGGATCCGTAAACGCCACCAGCATCAATTCTTTTTATGCCAGAAGACATATCGTCGCGCTTTAATTGATTTAATTGAAGCAGATCCTGTGAGGATGCGAGCATTACGATGTGTTCAGTCTCTCAATTTGCCTCAGTGCTATATCGCCGCCGGGTTTGTGAGAAACCTTGTCTGGGATGCGATGCATAAATATCCGCCAAGTGCGCTGAATGATATCGATGTGATCTACTATGATCCGAGCGATACCAGTCGTGAGCGTGAGCAATATCTTCAAGGGTTACTACAAAAAACCATGCCAGAGATTACCTGGCAAGTCCGTAACCAAGCACGGATGCACGAAAAGCATCACGACCCCGCGTATGCTGGCACCCTGGATGCGATGCGTTTTTGGCCTGAAAAAGAAACGGCCATAGCGGTCCGTCTCGATATGAATCAGCGCTGTGAGATCATTGCCGCGTTTGGGGTTCAGTCGCTGTTCGAGTTGAAGCTGAGCCATAACCCGGCAAGGCCATGGGCGGTTTTTCAGCAGCGTATTGAAGAAAAACAATGGTTAACCCATTGGCCTAAACTGACCGTGACCACCCAGTGCTCAGTCGCTGCCAAGCCGATTGGTGAAGAGTAAAGCCAAATAGAGTGCGCCTTGGCACAGATTGGCGAAAACACAAAGGGCATACTATCCCAATCTTCTGATTGGTAAGTAAATGGACGACAATGAAATACCGCATGGACGCAAGCCCGAGTGATGACGATATTACCGCTATCCGTCAGGGGCTAAAACAAAGCAACGCCCCCTTCTTGGCAGGTCTCCCTGAGGGCACGCTTGCCGGCTACGCCTATAATGACAATGATGAGCGCATCGGTGGCATTGTTGCCAATACCTGGGGCCAATGGCTATTGATTAAATACCTTTGGGTCGATGATGCTTTTCGCCATCGTCATGTCGGCAGCCATCTATTAGATAATCTGGAAGAATATGCCAAGGACATAGGCTGTAAAATGGCGTTTGTCGATACCTTCAGCTTTCAAGCCAAGCCCTTCTATGAAAAGCAGGGTTATCAGTGCCAAATGACATTGACGGACTATCCTGTTGATCATGCACTGCACTTTATGACCAAAGTGCTTAACGAAGCTTAACGAAGCTTAACGGCCACGTTTGTCTTGTTCGTTATGTCAGTAGTAGAGAAATAATAGCTGATTCAATGAAGCAGGCCTAGTAAGTGCCCACTACAGGTGATTTCTACGCTCGCAAGGCTAAGTACGAAAACTTTATACGCATGCTTTACCTCGCAACAAACCAGCGTTTCAAAAGGTGATCAACGGAAACGCGACCTGGCCCATGCGCAATTAAAAAAAGCAAAACGGCCGCCCATACACCATGTGTCGCGTACGCATCTGGGTAGACAAATACCTGTATAACCGCTGTCATTCCAAGTAACGCCAATGCAGAAAACCGCGTAGCAAGCCCCATTAAAATAAGCAGTGGAAATAAATGCTCGGCAAAAGCGGCCATGGGGGCGGCGATCTCCGGTGGAATGAGTGGCAATTGATATTCATAGCGGAATAGAGCAAGCAATGAATCAGAATAACGCGGCCACCCTAATTCAAACTCACCAGCAATAAGGTCAATCGACAGTCCTTCTATTTTCGTTTGGCCTGATTTCCAAAAAATAGCCGCAATAGAAAAACGCGCGAGTAACGCGATGAGTGTATTAGGTATGCATGTAAATAAGGTGATGGATGATTGAATCCATCTAACAAGGGTTACTAACATAAGTCACTCTCTCATAGGTCGCACATTGACAATACATTCATTTTTTAGCAGCCACGCTAACGTGTCAGAAAGTTCAAGCTCACCGGCTCGCTGCACAGCATCAGCAAATGACAGCCCCTCTTTGAGCAGTGAGATAAATCGAACTGTGTGGTGATCAAAGCGTGTCATGTCTACGCGCATATTTTGTCTGATTAATACAACCGTTTCCGATACCGCAAGATCAATGTGAGAGAGATTGACGGTCTCATATTGATGCGCGGCCCAAAGAGAAGCGACTGGATACTGAGAGCGAAAAGTCGATAAAGAAGGATGTAGTTCAATCGTTGTTTGCGCTAATGCATCACCATTGGCAAGCCATGCTGCTAGCGCTTCCTGTGCCATAGGGGGAGCATCTTCGGCATGCCATGCCGCCACTCTCATCCACTCTAACCGTGCCACGTCAGCGAGATAGGGCAGACTAGACGCGGGCGGAAACGTATAGATAAAATCAGGAAATTCAGCACCATACCACACTAAAACAGGCGAGCTTGGCGGATGTGTGCGAATAAACTCGCGAGCCATTGCAAAGAAAAAATCATCGCCAACTAACGCTTGAACCACTGGAAAGCTATCCGCAAGCGCCTCCGTTAAGGAAACAATGACATTGTTTCGATAGACGGCAAAACGCTGTGTGGGATCGGATCCATTCCATGTTGTTAATCCTTCTGGACACGAGGGTATTGAGGCGAAAAGATCAGTCATCCATTGGGCTTGTCGATCTATGCTCATGCCTTCTCCCGCGTCTGCATCATAGATTGTGCGTGTTTCGCTTCCGCCGCTAAGACGGAAAATGGCGGTATGTTATTATCACGCTCGATCAAGGTCGGCGTGGGCCCGATGCGTTCAATCACAAAACGGTACCAATGCCACACGTCTTGGCTAATAGGAGCGTCATGGCTATCAATTAAAAGCGGGGCACCTATCGAATCCACATCCGTGGCATGACCGGCAAGATGGATCTCCGCGACTGCATGCAAGGGCAACGCTTGAAGATACGAAGCCATGTCGTGTCCGTGGTTCACACAAGAGATGTAGGCATTATTGACATCAAGCAGTAAACCACAGCCTGTGCGCTTGATAATGTCGCCGATAAAGTCTTCCTCAGCCAATGTGGAGTCAGAAAACGCCACATAGGTGGCGGGGTTTTCGAGTAACATTCTGCAACCTAGCTTTTCTTGAACACGATCAATATGGTCACAAACCCGTGATAGTGTTTTTTGATGATAGGGGGCAGGGAGTAAGTCGTTTAAAAACGTACCTTGATGAGAAGACCAAGCAAGATGTTCAGAAAAAACGGCTGGCTGATAGCGCTCAATTAAGGTAGACAGCCTCTCTAGGTGCGCGTCATCCAACGGGTCTTCTCCGCCAATCGATAATCCCACACCGTGAATCGAAAGCGGGTAGTGGGCGCAGATCTGTTCGAGATGATGATGAAATGGCCCGCCAGCCACCATATAGTTCTCAGCATGGATTTCAAAAAAGCCAATATCAGGCTGAGTATCGAGGATGGTTTGAACATGTTCAGGTTTCAAACCAACCCCGACAGACAGAGGAAGGCGGGAGAGCGTTGTCGCAGTCATCGTGTGATCACGCGTTCTTTTCTTCGAAAGGTTCTAGCTGACCAAACCCTGTTGGCGACGTTTTCGAAACTGTTTGTTCACAGGTCCCTTTAGGCACCAGTGACCAGGCATTGCCTTGATAATCTCTGACTGATGTACCGGCACATGAGGTGCCTGGCCCGGCTTTGCAATCATTTTGTCCCTTTAAGGCAACGCCGTAGCATTTTTCTTTGTCTTTCATTCCTGACGCCTCAGCAGGCGCTGCCGCCATGACTAATGCGGTACTCAGAGCAGTGACTAGTGACGCTGAAACTATGGCTTTGTTCATCATATCTCTCCATTGTCTTTAACGATTTTCGTTGAATCAATAAGATAGAGAAAGAGAGTGCGCAATGTGATGGTCATCATCTCATCACGGCTTGCGACTGTTTCCTTGTCTCTACTGATTTGTCGTGTATACCTATCCGTTTCTTACACATCTTTTGAAATTATTTTTTGGTAATCATTGTTCACTGTAGAAGAGACAAGATAATTTGTATGGTTTTTCACACGTGCGTCACGAATAAGATATGGCAAAATATTATGTGACTAATGATAACTGGGCACTGGTGGCGGGAGGCTGGGAGGTTATGAGGGAGGTTATGAGTCTTGATTTTTGTCGGGACTATCGCCATTGACAAACTGCTTACTGATTTGCCGGATTGTGCCCATTTGCTTACCAAAATGGCGGCACCCCGAACACATCGACGTATGAACAGTGAGCGCCGCTTTCTCTTTTATCGTCAGCTCACGGTCCAAAGCGTCAGACAGTAAGCGAGTGGCTTGTTGACAGTTCATCATCATTGCCGTGCTCCTCGAAACCATTTGTTTTCTAAACATTCTCGCAATCTTAGTCGTGCTCGATACATTAAAACGTGCAAGTTACTCGTGGTGATCGCTAAATTTTGACATATTTCATCACTCTCTAGCTCGACAAATTCTCTCATCATAAAAACGCGCGCTAAGTTTTCAGGTAATGCATATAAACACGTTTCAAAGACCAGCCAGAACTGCTCATCTTTTATTGACTCCATTGGTGTCGACCATCGCTCTGGGCGCTCATCAGTATGCCAATATCCGCGCTGAGTAAACAGCACTTCATCGAATGCATCTGATTCATCACTGACAGGTTCGCTTACACTGATTTCCCTCTGACCTTTTCGCAGTATATCTATGATTTTATTCTTTAAAATAGCGAAAACCCATGTTTTAAACGCGGATTGACGACTAAACTTTTCGATACTCCGGTAGGCCGCCAATAATGCGTCTTGCACCGCATCTTCCGCTTTAGCATCGTCTCTTAATTGAAGCTGAGCAAACTTAAGCATCTCTTTTCTTAGGTTGCTAATAAACTGCGGATCTTTAAATACTTCATCACTGATATCCGATAGAGAGTGCATGTTCAGATCGGTACTCATGATCGGGTATCCTCGCGCATTTCTATCTTGGCTGCGCTGTATGAAGAGACGCAATAAGGAACCAGATAATTGAGAAACACTTGCCCCCATGCAATCGGACTCTCGCCCAATAGAGCATGGCCTTGATTGATAACATTGAGTATCGTTCCAACCACAAAAGCCACTTTAAGCGCTGTTTGTATAATCGGCCATCGAAGCGCGACGGACATGATTTTTATCATCGATTTTCTCTACTTTTATATAGCGGTCTACTTCGACTCTAGTTGAAAAAATCAAGATTTAATAACTGTTGGTGCTCAATGGATGACACCACACCAAGAAAATTGTGACCAGACTTATGCGCACAAAAGCAAGAGCGCGTTTTGAATGTCGTCACAGAAGGCTACACCGCCAGACAATGTCGTTGCGGTATGACCTTTAATCGTCTTGCGGATTAGGGGATATAGAAGGGGTAAAGCGGCGGAGCAGCACTCCGCCTAGATATATAAATAACCGCTATCGAATCAATAACAGAGGGACGGGCGAATCAATCACAATGCGTGTGGTGGTGCTACCCACAAACAGCTGACGCAGCTTGGTATGACCGTAAGCGCCCATGGTGATTAAGCCCACATTTTGTTGCGCTTGGTACGCCAATAGAGCCTGAGCGGGCTCGCCCGATAAACGTGCTTGAACAACATCGACACCTTGGGCGGTTAAGCGTTGGGCTGCACGTTCAAACGCCTCTGAATGTGCGTCGTTATCTACCACCACCAAATGACAGGTCATGCCCTTGAGAAGGGGCGTGTTCAGGGCTTTCTCTACCAGTTTTTCACTGACCTCACTGCCATCAAACGCGAGAAGGTAACTATCGGGTGGAGTGACATCCCCGGTGGCAATCAAAATATGATTGTGAATACGGCGGACGACGCTTTCGAGTTGCGATCCAATCGCTTTGGCATCGTTCTGGTGCAAATCACCGGACCGGCCAATCACCAGCACCCGCATGGTCGACTCAAGCGCTAGCAAAGATTCAAGCAAGTGGCCATGTTGTTGCAAGCGCGTGACCTCGGTCAGCCCCTTTGATAGCGCCACTTCTTCGCACTCATGCAACAGGGCCTTACCATGTTGCAAGGCCAGTTTGGCACGCTTTTCATCCAGCTCGACCAGTTCACTCATGAGCTGATCGCGACTGCCTAAACCAATACTGCCTGATAACTCAGAATCGCTACTCGCGGGTTTTTCCAACACATGTAAAAAGGTCAGCGGTGCAGACAGGCGTGAAGCCGCCCAAACGCTAAGATCTGTCACCGATTGGGTGTACGACGCACCATCAATACAAGCAATAATTTTATTCATCGTGCGCTCCTTAGTGTCCGCCCATCATTTTTTCCACTTCTTCCGGATTATCATGGACGCCAAACTTGTCCACAATGGTGGCGGTTGCTTCATTCATGCCCACTAAATTTACCTCGGTGCCTTCGCGGCGGAATTTAATCACCACGCGGTCGAGCGATGAGACGGCAGTAACATCCCAAAAATGCGCATCAGAGAGATCAATGGTGACGCGTTCAACGGCTTCTTTAAAATCAAACGATGCAATGAACTGCTCGGAAGAGGCAAAAAAGACCTGCCCAACAACGCGATAGGTACGCTCGTCAGCTTGGGTTTGCTCGCTTTTAACCACCATAAAGCGACCAATTTTGTTGGCAAAGAACAAGGATGCCAATAACACACCGACCAAAACACCAATGGCCAAGTTATGGGTTGCCACCACCACAATCACGGTGGTGACCATCACAATATTGGTTGATAAAGGATGAGTTTTAAGATCTTTGATAGAGCTCCACGAGAATGTCCCAATCGAGACCATGATCATTACCGCCACCAGGGCCGCCATAGGAATCAACTTTATCCAGTCGCTTAAAAACACCACCATGATCAACAGAAGTGTACCGGCACACAGGGTGGATAAGCGTGAACGACCGCCGGATTTGATGTTAATGATCGATTGACCAATCATCGCACAACCGGCCATACCACCAATAAAGCCGGTAGCAATGTTCGCGATACCTTGGCCTTTACACTCGCGGTTTTTATCACTGCTGGTGTCGGTCAAATCGTCCACAATAGTGGCGGTCATCATCGATTCGAGCAAACCGACTACCGCTAGCCCTGCTGAGTACGGGAAGATAATCATCAAGGTTTCAAGGTTAAGCGGCACATCGGGCCATAAAAACACCGGTAAGGTATCTGGCAACTCGCCCATATCGCCCACAGTCCGAATGTCTAGTCCAATACTGACTGCGAGTGTCGTCAGGACCAAAATACATACTAATGGCGATGGCAATAATTTACCGACCACAGGAACGTATGGGAACAAATAGATAATGGCTAATCCTGCCAGCGTCATGGCATACACGTGCCACGTCACGTCAGTGAGCTCGGGTAACTGGGCCATAAAAATGAGGATCGCAAGGGCGTTAACAAACCCAGTGACCACCGAGCGTGATACAAAGCGCATGAGATCGCCGAGCTTGAGGTAACCGGCCAGAATTTGCAAAACACCCGTTAGTACGGTGGCGGCCAATAAATATTCAAGGCCGTGCTCTTTGACTAGCGTCACCATCAATAACGCCATGGCGCCGGTTGCCGCAGAGATCATCCCGGGTCGACCACCGACAAAGGCAATGATCACTGCAATACTGAATGAGGCATACAGCCCCACTTTCGGGTCGACACCCGCAATAATAGAAAAAGCAATCGCTTCTGGAATTAACGCTAGAGCTACCACAATGCCAGCCAGCACGTCACCACGCAGATTGGAGAACCAATCACGTTTCATCGTTTCAATCATGAACAGTCTCAGTCTTTTAAAGGAATATGATTATACAAGGTGAAAAAATAAGGCGGGAACGACTAGGGCGGCGTCATGCGCATGGCAACTCTCCTTTATAAATAAAAAACGTGATGATAGTCACTGACTACTCTCTATTCAAGACCCAATCCCAAATATCGAGGTTTAATCGCCAAGCTCATCGCTAAGGTACTACCAAAAGAGGTTTTTAAAGATAAATTTGACGATATAACGATTATTTTGCTAGTTTGGTAGGACCAAAAGAGAGGGGCCATCATGACAGCATCCACAACCAGTCTGTTTCATCCGGTACAAATGGGACGTGCCAGTGAAGACGTTGCCTTGCAGATCGAATCTGCGATTTTATCGGAAGCGCTGAAGCCGGGAGACAAGTTACCCAGTGAACGTGAGCTACAGCAACAGTTTGGGACGGGGCGTGGGGTAGTGCGCGAGGCGATTCAATCACTCAAACAAAAAGGCTTGATTGAAATTCGTAAAGGGCAAAAAGGCGGAGCGGTTGTCCGCCAAGTTGACGTGCACAATATTAGCGAGTCACTGGCATTGTTCTTAAAACAAAGTCACGTCAAAGCAGACAAAGTGGCGGAATTTCGTGAAACCGTCGATCACAGCTTAGTACTGCTCGCGATCAGTCGTGGAACAAAAGAACAAAAGCAACAGTTGAACGATAAGGTCGCCGAGCTTGCGGCACTTGCCAAAGATGATGAGCCCGATCTCGCTCGTTTAGGGGAGCTCGACCGAGCACTGAACTTGTTGATTGCTACCATGTCGGGAAATCCGATTTTTGAGTGGGTGATGCATGCGATACAGCAAGGGTTTAGCTCACACGACTATGCGCTTTATCAGGCGACGGATTACCGTCGTCTTACAGTGGAAAACTGGCAACAGACCGTTAACCACATTATCGCTGCGGAGCCGTTTAAGGCACAAGCAACGATTAGCCACCATTATCGGTTGCTACAACAATGCATTGATGCACAAGTATCAAGCGAATTATAAAAATCATCAAAAAGGAAACCTCTACACAATCATACCCATCACCCGTGTTGCGATTATTCCGGGCTTATGCCCTGCGCGCGGGAAGGACAAAAACTGGAGGTTTTATGGGACAGCAACAAAATTACGACTACATCATTGTTGGTGCAGGCTCGGCAGGCTGCGTACTGGCGAATCGTTTAAGTGCCAATCCAGATAACAAGGTGCTGTTACTCGAGGCGGGACGCCCTGACTATCGTATTGATTTTCGTATTCACATGCCTGCGGCGTTAACCTATCTGCTAACAGATAGCACCTATAACTGGCTCTATGAATCCGAGCCCGAACCGAATATGCATAATCGCCGCATTGCGCAGCCGCGCGGTAAAGTGCTGGGTGGTAGCAGTAGTATTAATGGCATGATTTATATTCGTGGTAATGCGCTGGATTATGAAAAGTGGGCCAACGATCACGGGCTGAAAAAATGGGATTATGCCCATTGCTTACCGTATTTCCGCAAGTGTGAGACGCGATTAAAAGGCCAAGATGACTATCATGGCAACAATGGTCCGCTGGCGATTGAAACCGCACAATGTGATAACCCTCTGTTTAGTGCGTTCTTTGACGCGACGCAACAAGCGGGCTATCCATTGACCGACGACGTGAATGGTTATCAGCAAGAAGGCTTTGGTATTTTTGATCAAAATATCTATCGCGGCCGTCGTCACAGTGCTGCCCGGGCGTATTTACACCCGGTCATGAACCGTAAAAATCTGACAGTACTGACAGGGGCAACGACCGATAAGATCGTGTTTGAAGGTAAAACCGCGATTGGGGTGGAATACCGTAAGTGGGGTCGCAAAAAAACCGCTTATGGGGCTGAAATTATCAGCTGCGGCGGCGCGATTAACTCACCCAAGCTCTTACAATTATCCGGTGTAGGTGATGAGAATACGCTGAAAAACTTAGGTATCAAACCGGTGCATCATTTGCCWGGCGTGGGAGAAAACTTACAAGATCACTTAGAGCTGTATGTGCAGTACGAATGTAAAGAGCCTGTGAGTATGTATCCGGCCTTGAAGTATCACAATCAGCCCAAAATTGGTTTTGATTGGCTTTTCCGTCGTAAAGGTGCTGCCGCGACTAACCACTTTGAAGCGGGTGGATTTGTGCGCGGTAACGACGAAGTCGCCTACCCGAATTTACAGTTCCACTTTTTGCCGTTGGCGATCCGTTATGATGGTTCGGCGCCGAACAAAGGACATGGTTTCCAGTTACACGTTGGGCCGATGAATACTGATGTGCGTGGCCATGTCAAAATTCGTAGTACCAACCCGGATGAGAAGCCAGAGATCTTCTTTAACTACCTTTCAACGCCACAAGAGCGTAAAGAGTGGGTGGAAGCGATCCGTGTCTCTMGCGATATCATCGCCCAGCCGGCTTTTGATCATTTACGTGGCAAAGAGCTTTCGCCGGGCAGCGAGGCACAGACGGATCAGGAGATCCTCGATTTTGTGGCTCGAGAAGGGGAAAGTGCCTATCACCCAAGCTGTACATGTAAGATGGGCCTTGAAAGTGACGAAATGGCCGTGGTGGATGAATCATTGAATGTGCATGGGGTGAAAAATTTACGTGTCGTTGATGCGTCCGTTTTCCCGGCGATTACCAATGGTAACCTGTATGCGCCGACGATCATGGTGGCTGAAAAGGCCGCTGATATGATCATGGGCCACACGCTTTCGCCGGCGAAAGATGCGGAATACTACCGCTATCTTCCTGAGCATGCCCCCGCACCGGAAGAAGACGCGGCGCTGGCTTAAATTCTGCCTGCGTTAGACGTTAATCACCAAGAGCCAGCCATGCTGGCTCTTTACTCGTTTAAAGCCCCGCCATTTTTTGTCTCAGTGTCTTCCAAATGGGGAGATGCTTGAAGAAACTTGGGTAACGTTAATGTGACCGCCACGCCTTGGTTAACGTCAGAGTCAAATTTGAGCTGGCCTTGCAGCTTTTGATATACCAAATTAAAAACAAGGTTCAGCCCCAATCCTGACCCTCCTTTGCCGCGCTTGCTCGTATAAAAGGGCTCAAAAATGCGTTGATGTAAGTCGGGAGGCACCCCCACACCATTGTCAGTATATACGATGCCAACCTCGTCGTTATGGTCTATCACTTTGATGTGGATATTCGGATTGCTTACCCCTTCAAAGGCATGACGAACGCTGTTCATCACTAAGTTTGAAATGACTTGCGTTAATACGCCCGGCAAGCTACTCATCAGTAGTTCCGCATCGCCCTCGACAACAGGTGTTACTGGGACTTTTTTCGTTTCAGGATGCAGGCTCCCTACGAGCGCATCCAGGGTTTGTACAGGGCGGAATTGACTGCGGCTTTCAGAGACTTGATCGACTGCGGTTTGTTTAAAATCTCGAATCAAGCGGGCGGCACGATTGAGGTTATTTTCTAGCATGCCAGTGCCGTCTGTGATTTGTTGCATCCATTCTGTGTATTGTTGGCTGGTTAGCGTTTGCTGCTCGAACGCGGTATTCAAGCGTGAAACGGCCTCTTTAATTACTGAGTTGGCGGTTACGGCTATCCCAAGTGGTGTATTGACCTCGTGGGCGACACCGGCGACTAAACGTCCGAGCGCCGCGAGTTTTTCTGATTCTACCAACTGATTCTGTGCCGCTTTGAGATGGGCCATACTGTGTTCTAAATCTTGAGTCCGCGTTTCGACGGTAGCCTCCAAGGTTTGATTCAGTTTTTCTAGCTCAAACTGTGTTTGCTTTAGCTCGGTAATATCAATTGCTGTCCCTCGAAAACCGACGAAGCCTTGACCGTTAAAATGCGCGACGCCTTGGAAAACAAAATAATGGGTATTGCCGTCGAGGGTGATATGCTCCTCACACATGGTGAAGCTTTCACAGGCATCCATTTTGTTTAGCAGCGACGCGCAATGAATAAGTGCTGGAACCGCTTTTATTTTTGTAGGGGACTCAATCGAAATAGCCAACGCAGACTGCATTGCTTCTGAACAAAAGGTGAGTCGCTGTGTCGCGTCGGTTTCCCAAAGCCAGTCTGACGCAGCGTTAGTAAAGTCCGCTAACCGTTGTTGCTCTAAGATAATATTTTGATAAAGGTTACTTATCCGTAAGGTGATTTTATTGGTTTCGTCAGCGAGCCAGTCCAGTTCGTCATTTTTCTCCATGATAAACTTGCGATGTTTTAGGTTTAGCGGCTCATGAGTCGGTGCTAAAGGATCAAATTGACGTAAATGCTTGGCGATGGCGAAAACCCGCTGGCTGACACTTTGGTGAAATACCCACAGGATTAACGCGCAGACAATCAGTGTTTTAACGCCATTAAGAAGCAGCGTGACTAAAAATTGTTGTAGTAACACGTCATAGATTTTTTGTGTGTCTGATTCAATCTTTAAAACCCCGAGCTCGATACGACGCTCGGTGTCTGGGTGCACGTAAGTGAGCACTGTTTCGCTCGTGACCGTACTTTGTGTGTTGGGTTGACCGGCATCTAAAACAACCTCATCAAACTCAACGGATAGGTAATCAATATAGGGTAAATTAACCAGGCCGTTGAGGCGGTTCTGCGCACTGACCAGATCAAAGACCCAGAGTGAGGATGCAAGCAGATCTGCATGTACATTCTTAATTTCATATTGGCGTTTATCAACGTTATTGAATGCCTCTTCATAGTCCCATGATAGTTGCAAGAGCGTTGTCATGATGGTGAAAACGCCACTGAGAAGCACCATCAATAAAATGATACGCCGTCCAACAATGCTAAACAGTGGATGACTTAACCCTTGTTCAAATTTTTGCAGCTTTCCCATGCTCTTTTTATCGCCTTAGTGCTTGTCTTTGCTTACGTTTCGCGAGCTGCGAGTCGATAAGCTCAAAGGGATTAAAAACATAAATTTAGCGCCTTTTCCTGGCTCTGATTCAAATTGAAGCTCGCCTTCTAACTTTTGCCTAACCAAATTAAATACCAGATTCAGCCCTAGGCCTGATCCGCCCCGTCCGCGTTTAGTGGTATAAAAAGGTTCAAAGATACGATGATGTAGAGCGGGATCAATACCACATCCGTTGTCCTGATAACTGAGGTACAGATGGTCGTCTTGTGTTTCAAATTCAATAATGATTTCAGGCGATTGAGTATCTTCAAAAGCATGATTGATACTGTTCATGACAAGGTTTGAGATAATTTGAGTGATCACACCAGGTAAACTGTACATCCGTATATTGTTATCACCTACAACCTGCGGCGTCACTGGGACTTTACGCGTTTCTGGGTGCAGGCTAGCAATCAATGCATCTAAGGTTTGTTTGACATCGAATTCAGTGAGTGCTTCAGAGACTTGATCGACCGCGGTTTGTTTAAAGTCGCGAATAAGACGTGTGGCACGTGTTAGGTTATGCTCGAGCATTTGTATGCTCTCATTCGCCTGCTTCATTAAAGAAGCAAACTGCGTGCTGGTCAGGGTTTGGTTTTCAAATGCTTGATTGAGCGTTTTGGTGACGTCTTGAACAACCGAGGAGGCGGTAACCGCGATCCCCAACGGGGTATTAACTTCATGTGCAACGCCGGCGACTAAGCTTCCTAACGCGGCCAGTTTCTCTGACTCAACTAACTGCTCTTGCGCCGCGGTTAGGTGTTCCATACTTTCTTGCAGCTCTCTGGTTCGCTCGTCCACCGTTAACTCTAGATTTTGGTTCAATGCTTCCAGTTCAAATTGCGCGGCTTTAAGCTCAGTGATATCAATGCCGGTACCACGAAACCCCCGAAAGCCATTCACACCATGATGGGCGATCGCTTGAAATACAAAATAACGGCTTTGCTCTCCGAATGGGATGGTTTCTTCACACATGGCAAAGTCTTGTTGATGATTAAGATAAGTCACAAATTGCTGACAGCCAATGCCATGCACTAAGTCTTTGAGGTTGGGAAAGCGATTGGCCCCTAAACCGAATGCTTGTCGCATTGGCTCAGAACAAAAAGTGAGCTTGAGATCGGCATCGGTTTCCCAGAGCCAGTCAGAAGATACATGGGTAAAGTCCGATAGCCGTTCACGCTCTAACATAATATTACGGTAAAGCGTTAACATATTATTGGTGATTTTATTGGCTTCGTCGGCAAGCCAGTCGAGCTCATCCTCTCTTTCCATAATGAAGCGTTTTCGCGGCAAAATGAGTTTGTCGTCCTTGGGATCGAGTGGGTTGTAGTGGCGAAGAAATTGAGCAATTTTAAAGACTCTTTGACTGACGGTATAATGAAAGACTAAGAGAATGAAGAAGCAAACCAGCAAGGTTTTTATGAGGTTGAGTAGCAAGGTAATAAAAAAACGCTGCGTCAATTCGGTATAGATGGTCTGGATATTTGACTCAACATAGACGGTACCGACGCGCTGCGTTTTACCTGTATCTGGGTCATCATATTCCAGTGGGTATTCATTCACCATCTTTTTCAGGTCGACTGGCTTGCCTGCCTCAAAAAGATAGTTTTCGGACCGTATGGCTAGGTAGTCAACATGAGGAAGGTTGACTAATCCATCGATTCGCTCTTGAACACTGGTGAGATCGTAAATCCACAGTGAGCTCGCGATTAATTCGGCGTGGATATGCTCAATTTCATCATGGCGATTTTCCACTTGACTAAAGGCTTCATCATACTGCCAATAGCTCTGTAACACTGTGGTCAATAGCGTGAAAAAACCGCTGAGACAAACCATAATCAGCAGAATGCGTCGGCCTACTAGGCTGAAGAAAGGGTTACGAATGCTGTCATCGAATTTATGGCTTCGGGTCATAGATAGACTGGCGCGCTGTAATGATGATTAAGAGAAAAATCTAAATGTAAATCTTCAGTTCAATCTGGGTACGCTTCCCTAATGGCAACGAAGTCATCCCAATGCTCAAGGAGTAAATCGACGAGCTTGGGTTCAAAATGTTTGCCGCGTTGCGCGAATAACTCATGACGGATATCGTCATCTGTCCACGCTTCTTTGTAAGACCGTTTAGACCCTAGCGCATCAAATACATCGGCCAAAGCTGAAATGCGCCCGCTAATCGGGATTGCCTCTGCGGCTAGCTGGTTAGGATAGCCACTGCCGTCCCACTTTTCATGATGTGTGGCTGCTATTTCCTTGGCTTCTAAGATTAATCGTCGCTTTGAATGGCTCAGTATTTCTACGCCATATTCAACGTGTTTTTTCATGATGTCCCACTCTTCTGCATTGAGCTTACCGGGTTTATGTAAAATAGCGTCAGGAATGGCGACTTTACCCACATCATGCAGCGGTGAGCTATGTTTCATCAGCATCGTTTTTTGTTCATCCAGCCCATACAGCTCGCCCAGTTTTTCACAAAATAAAGACACACGTTGTACATGAGCGCCGGTTTCTTTACTCCGCGCTTCAACGGCATTGGCAAGGTTGTACACCAGCTCTTTGGAGGTTTCGCGAAGATCCACCATGAGGCTGAGGTTCTCAAAGGTTAAACCAATGTTCTGCATATATATTTTGAGTAAATGCTGATCTAATTCCGAAAGAGTTTTCGCGTGGTTGACGTACAACAGAAATTCGACATCCTCATCATCACGATGGAATAGAACAAACCCATCATCAAACTGAATACTCGTCCGAGTTTCGAGGGCTTGTTTGCATCGAGCTGATACAATAGGAGGCAGTTTTTCAAACGCGCACTCGGTATAGCAGTCCACATATTCACCGGTCGCGGCGAGGGTTAACGCTCTTGTTTCTTCGGCGCCTGGGCGTGGTTGTACCACGCAATAAAAGGCAGAATCGTGAATATGAAGCAGTGAGGTAAGCTGTTCTAACACCGCAGTGGCGTAATGTTGAAGATTAGTGGTGTTCTGTACATTGGCTGATGCCTCAATCACGCGCTTAAGGCCTTGCTTTTGTTCTTCTATCGTACATAGATCGCGATACGAGCGGAGCATCGAGTAGAGTAAGGTTTTCAGCTTTTGTGTCGTCAGCTCGGTTTTTTCTTTGTAGTCATCAATGTCATAGTCACGAATTACGCTATCTTCTGGTGCCTGTCCCGCTTGACCTGTGCGTAGCACTAGCCGAATAACATGATCGTTCATTTCGTTACGGATATAGCGTACCAGGTCAAGTCCAGCATGTTCGGTTTCCATCACCACATCGACAAGCGCTAAGGCAATGTCCTGCTCTCGCTGTAAAATCTCTTTTGCTTCCTGACCTGATAAGGCAGAAAGCAGCTCTAGCGGGCGTCCTTGAAAAGTGAACCCTGTCAGCGCTAGCCGTGTCACTTCATGCATCAGATCATCGTCATCAATCAGCAGTATACGCCATGGCGTTGCCGCCGACGCTGTATTTGTGTCAGTAGACTTGGGCGCTGCGCCGTCACGTTGATCTGCAAACAAGTCCATTCAATTCGCCCCTATTAGCGTTTATCTCAATTAGTTAAAGCGTAGTGTAGGTCATTAAAAGTTGCGAGGTGAGAATAAGGATTTGGATGTTGAACGTAATATTCAACTTTTCAGCTTGTTACATTTATCTGATCTGGCGCAGGCAACCCGCTACCATGCCTGTTAAGCTGTGAGTGCGATACAATAACAGTGACCGTAAGCTTAGGTTTGTTGCAGTATGTGGTCTGTTTTATAGCCAGTTAACAACAGACTGAGTAACCCTTTCACAAAAATGTTGTGATGGACCTATCAGTTGTTTGGCGCCCATTTTGCCGGGCGTCAGGAACACTGTTTTACTGAAATTATAATTAATACATTATGACGGACTAACAAGGCAGTTATGTTTAAAAAACTTTCCCTCAAGCACAAGCTGGCGGTCTCTGCCGGGCTTGCCATTATTATCGGTGGCTTTCTGGTCGAGGCGCTTTCTTTTAGAGCCTCTTTGTCGCGACTCGATACAGAAGTGGCGCAACGACTAGAGAGTACAACAGCGTCGTATAATCAGTATGTGTCGGATTGGGTGGCATCCAAAGAGCGAGCCATGACATCACTGACCCGCGAAGCGGATCCAGACAACATGGTTACTCACCTCAAACAGGTTCGCGATTCGGGCGGATTTGATAATGTCTTTCTCGCGTATCCGGACGGTAGCCAAGATAATGCCAATGGGGTGGTGTTGCCGCCGGGTAATGACGATCCTAGAAAATGGGGCTGGTACACCAATGCCAAGGCTTCGCCGTCTAATGTGTTTATGGATAATCCAACGGTAGCTGCAGCAACGGGGGCGAATGTTGTCTCATTGGGTAAGGCATTGCAGTTTAATGGGCAAACCTTGGTGTTGGGCGCAGATGTAGAGATTGGCGATATCATCGAGGGCTTGGAGAAAGTTATTTTGCCTGGTAGTGGTTATATGTTTATTGCCAACCAGGATGGCAATGTTTTTACGCATGCGAACACCGATCTGCTTAATCAATCCATTAGTGAACTAGGGTTATCGTTTAATACGATAAAATCGGCGATGAATTCCGGTGGGAGTGTCACCGCTGAGGTAGGCGGCGCTGAAAGTGTCGTATACGCAAAAGCGATCAAAGATACCGATTTGATCACGGTGACCGTCATTAATTACGACTCCTTAGTGGCACCACTGTTTGATGCGGTATGGGGACAAATTGCGGTCACTATTGCGGTTGTTATTGCATGCACGCTGTTATTTAACTTACTGGTTAATATACTGTTTAGGCCGTTAACCAATGTTTCCAACGCGTTGGAGCAAATTGCTCATGGTAGCGGTGATCTTACGCAACGGATTGAGGTAGAAAGCGACGATGAAGTGGGGCAGTTGGCAAAAAACTTCAACACTTTCGTTGGCAGTATGCATCAGCTCATCAGCCATATTCGTGAACAAGCGCAGCAGTTGACCTCGCAATCAGATAGCAGTACGGAACGCGCTCGCCGTAACGTAGATGATATTAATCAACAGCAACAAGAAGTCACTATGGTAGCCACGGCGGTTACTGAACTGGCCTCCGCCACGCAAGAGATTGCTTCTCACGCGGAGCACACGGCCAGTACAGCGCAAGCGTCGACGGAGAGTACCGATAACGGGCGTGCGGTGGTTGAAAATACCAAAACATCGATCACACGCTTATCGGATGAACTCAAGCAGGCGAGCACCATCGTTGCCGAGTTGGACAAACACTCGCAAGAGATTTCAACCGTATTATCGACCATTCAAGGTATTGCCGAGCAAACCAATCTGTTGGCATTGAATGCGGCGATCGAGGCGGCACGTGCGGGTGAACAAGGTCGCGGTTTTGCGGTGGTAGCCGACGAAGTTCGTATCTTATCGCAACGTACACACGCGTCCACAGAAGAAATTAAATCAACGATCGAGACCTTGCAAACCACAACTGCTAGCGCTGTGTCGACCATGGAAAGCAGTTCATCCCTGGCGGGCGATTCGGTTGCTGATGTTGATAAAGCTACTGCGGCGCTGAGTGAAATTGATGCGGCGGTAAATCAGATAAGTGATATGGCGACGCAAATTGCCACGGCAGCGGAAGAGCAGACTCATGTCACGAGTGAAATCACACAGAATATTACCTCAATCAAGGACGTGTCTGAGCACTTAGTACACAGCGCTAACGATACCTCACAAGAGGCGGATAATCTGCGTCATCAAGCCACCAAACTGAACGACAAAGTCTCGACCTACAAGCTGTAGGTTCGATGATTTATTGGTGTTAAGCTAATCACGTAGGCCAGCGTTCACCTTGGTACCAACATGGTGAACGCTTTTTTTTGAAAAAAATGCAAAAAACAGGGAACTTCTGAGACAGTAGTCAGTCACAAAGGGTACTGAAGCAATTAAAAAAGGTTTTATGTTAACCCTACTGCGACATTTTCGTACATCTTTTATCTTCTTTCTACTCGGCATCGGTTGCCTGCTCGCTTTCAACCTTTCCACACCACAAATAGCTGCAAACAGTTCGATACAAGAGCTATTCGCCTTCATTCCTCTTGCATGGTTGTTTTTAGGCATGAGTGCTGTCACCTTCTTCTTGAATATGGTGCAGACGATGCTGGGGATTAAACGCCAACACATTGACTGTTAATGCCATCGATTATTAATACCAAGGTCCAGAGGAAGCAAATGATACAGCGTAATGGCCGAGAGCTGGATATTGATATTGGTAATAAGCATTTTGCGATTCAGCGTCGTTATGAAGCCTTTGGTGCATTTAACGACCTGTTGATTGCGATCTGGTTTTTGATTGGAAGCTTCTTTTTTCTCAATGATGCATTGATAGAAAGCGGCACCTGGCTCTTTATCGTCGGGAGTGCGCAGCTTCTGCTCAAGCCGAGTATCAAATTAACAGGATTGGTGCACGTCTCACGCGTGCACCAACGTGTTCAAAAGCAAGGTGTTCAAAAGCAACATGTTCAAAATAACTGATGTTCATATGTGAATCACAGATATATTGAAGATGATAAAAAAGGCGGGTAAATGCTCCCGCCTTTTGTTTTTCTATGCGTTAGCCGAACACCTGTAGCTGAAGGGCAACAAAGAAGCCAATCGATATCCCGACGACTAATAACGTTGATAAACGGGTGCACGCTAAGCCAATGGCAACCATCGCGCCTAGCAAATAAGGGTTGGTAGTAGAGATAGCCAGTTTATCTTCGGGAAAGAAGACAATCGGCACCCACAGCGCGGTCAATACCGCCGGTGCTGAGTAGGTAAGCAGCCGTTGCAACCGAGGACCGATGCGCACAGGCACACTGCGTGCAAGCAGAAGGTAGCGCACGGAGAAGGTGATCAACGCCATGGCGACGATCATTAACCAATAGTTCATGATGTCATCCTCCTAGCGGGTAGCGATTCAGCGAGCAACCCCGACGCCATACCAATTCCGGTTGCCATAATCAGCGCATGGGGGATCTGGTAATAGGTGAGTAGCAACATGCTTAAACCGCTCGCTAAGGCACACAGTAAAACGGGCCGTGTTTTTATACTGGGTACCGTGAGCGCGATGAATGTTGCCGCAATGGCAAAGTCGAGCCCAATGGCCTCCAATGCTTTAAGTTGTGACCCCGCCAAAATGCCGGCTAAGGTGGCAAGATTCCAACCGATGTAAAACGCCGCGCCGGTATAAAGGGCATAATGTTTAGAAAACCTGTCGTGCTTGCGAGTGTGTGCGGTTGAAAGTGCATACATTTCGTCAGTTAATAAGAAGCCAAGGCCGAGGCGCCACTTGAGAGGCAAAGGGGTAATGTACTGACGAAAGTGTGCGCCATATAACAGGTGGCGTGCGCTGATCACCAAAGTAGAGCCCAACACGGCGGGTAGGCCAGCCGCACTGCCGACCATCATGGTGCCGGACAACTGCACTGCACCCGCGAAAACGAGTAATGACATCGCCTGTGTTTGCAAGGCACTAAAGCCCATTTGCAGCCCTAATGAACCACATAAAATTCCCCACGGGAGAACGGCGAGGCAAAGCGGACTAACATCGCCTAATGCGCGCCATAGCGATGCTTTGGGAGCATGCAGCTCTTGTGCAGCGTTATGCATAGGTCACCTTCTTGTTGTGTTTTTCGTCTAGTCTAACCGACCCAATGATAATGATGGTTAGGTTTTTTGGCGACGAGCCCCTCTTTTTGCAATTGAGTAAAAAGATTATCGACAGTGTCTTGGCTTAGCGCATACTCAGTGCTTACCGCTTTTTTACTACAGCGTATCGTTTTGGCAGCAAGTGCGGTTTTTATATCGGTATAAGGGAACCCAAGCGTCTCATCGTTAGGCGTTTCAGGCAAGGAGGTTGCCTGGCCTGAGGTCGTCTGGGTCTCGCTCGATGTTGCAGGTGTAGTCGCGTTTAAAGGATCGCTGTGTGGGTGATGGTACCAGTGGCGAAAGCGTTGTTCCTCACCGATGACGCCAACAAAAAAAGCCGCGAATAAATCTAATAATACGGAAAGAAATATCACCAGCCAAGATTGGGCCTGATCCGTGCTCACCCCTAAGGTATTGGCGAGATTACTGATGAGTCCTAAAACGGAGCCTTGAGCCACCGCCGGTAAACTGTCACGCGTTAATGCCAGTTGTTGTTGTTCTTTGCGCAACTGGGTGTTTTCCTGTTGTAGCCGTGCCACACCCGTCGCAATTCTATCTAGCTCAATATACCGTTCAGCGGCCTCGTTATTCAGTGCAATTTGCTGCTCAATTGCTTCAATTTGGCGGTCATAAGCCGCGACCTTGGCTTGGCCTTGTTGCTGCTCACTCTGTGCTGCATTCGTGGCACTGTTAATGCCGCCGATGCTACCGCCAATCGAGATTAGAGCCAAAATGAGATAAAAACCGAGTGCCGAGGCGGCGCCAGTATAGTTACCGTGGGCACGACGTTCGCCAAACTCATACCAAGCATAAAACTTACCTGCTTCAAAAATGACAGCAAGCGCGCCAAACAACCACTGCATTAACGGGTTGTCATCAAGCGAGAGAAATAAAAGGAGCGAGAAAATCGTTGAGGCCACAATCGCGGCACTGGTAAAGCTGTAAACACTCACTATCGAAAAGCGGCCCTTTGGGAAACGATAGGTATCTCGAGGGAAAGGCCCGGCAACTGGATTCATGCTGTCTTTTTATCCTGACGAAATGAAGAAGTTGCAAAGCCTAGCGCAGATCGTGGCGTTTGTGTGTTAGTCAGGTGTGAAAATTCGAATGAACGCCTGATTCCTCACCAACCTGCGTTAAAAGGCATCGTCACTCAGTAAGGATCTGCCTATTCGTCACTATCACGGATTATCGAGCCGCACTATTTCCTCTCTATCGAGGAAAATGTCATAGTAAGCCTTTCATTAAGGCAAATGCTTATAGCTGAGGAATACAGGTATGGATCTTGATAATTTTCATGCTCAGTTGTCCGCGTTAGAAGCCGAGCTGTTGGCTGAGCTAGAGGTGGGTGAACAAAATGGGGCGGATAGTACGATCATATTAGATCAACAAAGTGTAGGCCGCTTGTCGCGAATGGATGCGATGCAGGGCCAACAGATGGCGATTGAACAAAAGCGGCGTCGAAAAGAACGCTTATTACAGGTTAGAGCAGCCATTAAGCGGATTGAAGACGAGGACTACGGATATTGTCTCGATTGTGACGAACCGATCAATCCGAAACGCCTCGAATTTGACCCTTGCGCACAACGTTGTGTGGTCTGTGAGGAGAAACAGGCATGAGTATTCGCGTCCTCAAGAAGAACGATTCGTTGAGCTACTTCCAAGTAATTTCAGCCATTAACGGGAATATATGTTAGCGCGATCCTATGCGATTCTAATAAAAAACCAATGGCCATTAATTGCCTTTGGTTTTTTTTCGATTTTCTTTGGCAATATTGGGCAGTCATTTTTTATTAGTTGGTATGGAAGCAGTATTAAAGACGCTCTGTTACTGAGTGATGCGACTTATGGTGGCATCTATGCGGTTGCGACTATGACCAGTAGTGTACTTGTAATTACCTTCGGTGGTGTCGTTGATCGTATTCGTGTCGATAAACTGTTGGTCTTTTTTTCGATATTACTTACGACAGCTTGTCTGTTGATGTATTCGGTAGACAGCATCATCGGGTTATTGATTGTCTTCTTTTTACTACGCTTTTGTGGTCAAGGTTTTTTACCTCATATTGCACAAGCAACCGTGATTAAGCGTGCTGAACAAGATAAAGGGAAAGCGATTAGCCTCGTCGGCAGCGGAGTTGCCCTCGGAGAAGTTGTTTTACCGTCTCTGCTAATTGCGCTTATCGCATTTTTAGGCTGGCGGGAAAGTTGGTTATTTATCGCTGCAGCTACCTTGTTTGTCTTTCTACCTTTTATTTTGTTTTTGGTTAAAAAAGCCGATCTTAAACAGCCTTATTCTAGCGCTAGTGACGCTAATAAAGCGAGTGATGCAAGCCGTAGGCATGTGATCAAAGATTGGCGCTTTTGGATGATTATACCTCTGGCGCTCATCACGCCTTTTCTTGTCACGGGGGTTTTTATTCAGCAAGATTTTATTTTAGATGCAAAGCATTGGGCCCCCAGTGTATTGGCGGGAAGTTTCGTATTCTATGGCGCTGTGCATTGGTTAAGTTCGGTTGTGTCTGGCAACCTCATTGATAAATATAGATCTAGAAATGTTCTCATCCTCATACCTATCCCGCTTATTCTTGGCTTGATAGTGATTGCTAACGTCCACCATCCGATTGCTGCACCTCTTTTTATGTGTTTGTTTGGCTTGGCGATTGGGGCGACCAACCCGGTTATTAATACGTTATGGGCCGAAATGTATGGTGTCTCTCATATTGGTGCCATTCGCTCACTGGTAACTGGCATGATGATTCTTTCGACGGCGCTGGCACCTTGGATCTTCGGCGTCATGATCGATATCGGTTGGACCCTTGATGAGGTTGCTTATGCGCTTATCGGACTTATCTTTTCTTTTTCGCTATTGCTCGTACCAGTATATCCACGTATTTGAATATTCAGTGACAGAAAAGGAGAGTAATGCCATGAATCAGTTAAACAAGTGCGAGTAAACATGGTGGCGGGATCAATTTTTTACCGATTTACGCTTTACGAGACGCGTGTGTCTGTCACTATCAATGGCATAGTAGCAAATATGATAAAAGGTTGATCGTTGTCAGCAAATGATTGAGTGAATGGGCAGCGATATTCAACAAAGAGGAGAGAAGGTTTGGAGCAACGGATCCTAGCATGCGTCGATGGCCCGCATTATTCAAAGCCAGTGGCAGCGTTGAGTATTTGGGCGGCAAGCCGTCTGTCTGTACCCTTAACACTACTCCATGTACTGGATAAATCGTCTCGCCAGCCGGAGCCTGAACTATCCGGTAACTTAGCTGCAGGCAGTCGAGAGCAACTATTACAAGAATTGGTTGAGCTAGATGGTCAGCGCGCTAAGCTCGAAATGAAGCATGGGAAAGTGCTACTTTCTGAGCTGGCAGACGACGCCAAAGCGAAAGGTTTGGGTGATGTTAGCACCTTGCAACGTCATGGCAACCTGGTTGAAACCTTGCTTGAGCTGGAAGCACAAACGCGTGTCTTGGTGCTGGGAAAGTCTGGTGAAGTACATCAAAGTGATGCTAGAGCCATCGGTTCACAACTTGAAAGTGTCGTGCGTTCTATTAAGGCACACACGCTAATTGCTAATGGTGAGTTCTCGACACCTGACAGTTATTTGCTCGCATTTGACGGCAGTGACATCAGCGAAAAGCTGGTGGAGAAGGCGCTCGTCACCCCATTATTAGCGGGAATGACTTGTCACTTAGTGATGGTAGAAGATTCGCAAGAGAAATTGGCTGCTTTTAAACGGGCGGCTGAGCGATTGCAAGCGGCAGGCGTCAATGTCGTGCAAGCGCAACTCACGGGTGAGGTACACCGAGCTATCTTAGATTATCAAGCGTCAAATCAAGTGGGTATGATTGTGATGGGGGCGTACGGGCATTCAAAACTACGTCAGTTCTTTGTCGGAAGTAACACCACCAAGCTGCTGATTGAATCGACGGTACCCATGTTATTGATTCGCTGAGGACTGGGCAGAAGCGAACCTTCGTCACTGACAGAAAGATAAAAACCCGCATCAAAGCGGGTTTTTTTGATCTTGGCTGTATCGCTATCAGTACTTAAAGCGTGTCGTAAACATAAACTGATCGCCATACCACTCGTTAACTCGGTATGCCGCGCCTAACGAGAACAGTTCGGTTGCGTGGAATCGACCGTAAGCAGAGCCAAACGTATCTTCTTCATCATCCACGGTGAGTAGACCGATTTCACCGCCCACTTCAACTTGTGGCCCCAACCATTGGCGAATACCAAGATTGATTTCTAAACCCACATCGCTGTTGAAGTTCTCTTTATTGACGCCGCGCGCAAGCAATTCACCGGTCAAGTCTGCCCAGTTATTGATCGGTGCATGAAAACCAATCCCTGCAGCGGTATCCCAATCCGAATCAAACTCGGTATCTGCTTCAACACGAATGTGCGCATTAGGGTGAATAGACATGCTAAATCCTGCACCATAGGTGAGGGGGCTAACACCGACACGTCCTTCCAAGTAATCGTAACTAAAATTACTCATGGTGGTGAGGTTGGCGTCTTCTTCATTGGCCACGGCGCTGAAAGAAGCCAACGCGACAATCGCGCTAGCTAAAAGAGATTTACGCATTATCAATTCCACTTGTTATTGGTGTTGAAATCATTCTATAAGACGATTGCGCGCTGAAACAAGCACATCCGCCCGTCATTTAGGCTTTTTTACGCATTTCTGACCCAATGCGCGGTTATGGCAATAAATTGGGACTATTCGCCGTCCATATTCCATTTGTTGCGGTTAATCGCCTCCACGACACGCGGGGTATCGAGTACGCTAGCCCAAGGGAACAAATTGGGTTCGTGAGCAACCACATAGCTGGTTAACTGATCGGTCACCACGCTCACTAAGGTGTCTTTCTGCCACGGTTTTGCGAGATAATAGTGCAAACTGGCATGATTCACCGCTGATACTGTATCTTCCAGCCCTGCTTGACCCGTGAGTAAGACCTTGCGTGCCGAAGCGGTTTGAGGCTGATTAGCCAGCTCAATGAGAAAATCGACGCCTAATTCATCTGGCATAATGTGATCACACAAGATAAGTGCCAGTTGTGTTCCTTCCGTGGCCATATCGCGAATCACATCGCGTGCCTCGGAAACGGACTCGGCGGCTTCGACCTCAAAGTGATCGGTAAAACCTTGCAAATCGTCTATCACGCTATCGAGGACATCGCGTTCATCATCCACACATAAAATTAAATATTGGCTCATGCTTGTGGCTCCTTATTGGCAGAGGCGGGGAGTGCTATGGGCAAGGTGACTGTCATCGTGGTGCCGTTCCCGAGTTGGGAGCGGACCTGAATATCGCCCCCTTGCTGATGAACAATGGTTTGACACATGGTCAGGCCAATACCCAAACCAAAATGCCCCTCGCGCTTGGTGGTGTAGTTTAACGCGAACATTTTTTCTTGCTGTTCTTGCGTCATTCCTATCCCCGTATCCGTCACCGATACTTGAATCATGCCAGATGCTTGGTCGTTAAGGGTTTTAACTGTCACGGTAAGTGTGCCCGGCTCTGGCATCGCATCCAGTGCGTTGGCAATAAGGTTGGTCCAAACCTGTGCCAAAGCTGATGGCTGAGTGATAATGTCAGGCACCCAGTCATAGTACTTTTCTAATTGGTGCGGTTTGAGTCGGTGCTCGAATAACGTCAGGGTGTCATCAATGCTTTCAATAATATGAGTACGCTGGCGCTGTTCACTGTCTTGGCGCGCATAGGTGCGTAAGCTTTTGACCAGATCGGCGATCCGACCTGCACATACATGATTAGAGCGTAATAGGCGACCACAACGGGCGTATTGCTTCCAAGTTGCCAATTCAGTGTCAAAATGTGATCCCAAACGTTGTTGCCAGTTGGTCACCGTATCTTGTTGATACAGGCCAATATTCACCAGGTCTCGTGCCGTGCGTTTATTCCCGGTCATTTCACTTAACGTACGTGTATGTATTCGCGCGGTGGCGGTTGATAGCGGGGTACTGTCGCGGTTGTTTTGCAAAAGGGTAAGGGCTTGTTCGCGGCTGGCAGCATCAAGGGGCGTTTTTGCGACGTGCTCTAAAGCGTCGGCAAGTGCGTCGCTATTGCGTAAAATCGCGGAAACAGGGTTATTGAGCTCATGTGCGACACCGGCGACCAGCTGGCCCAGGAGCGCCATTTTTTCTTTTTCTAACAACTGGCGATTGGCCTCATCCAGCGAAGCGAGTGTTTGCTGTAGCTGGATTTCGGTATCAATGCTGCGCTTTAAGCGTTGGTTAAAATGCAATAGTAGGTATTGAATAAACAGGGGTAACAGCTCTGAGCGGCTGGTCATTATTTTGCTAAATAGCGTATGGTCGATTTTGATCACCCGGGTGCGAGTGAGTGTGCGCCCAGTCGAGAAAGAGACCTCGCCAGTGACAAACGACATGCTACCAATCAAACTGCCGGCAGAGAGGGTAGAGACATGGTGCACTTGCCCTTTATCATCGGTTTTATAGAGCCCAACGTCGCCTTCGGCAATAAACCATAAAAAGGCGTTGTCTTGGTTTTCTTTCGTGAGTACATGGTTGGCGCTGTAGGTTCGGCAGGCACGGCTTTCGTCATTGCCGTCAAAAAAGGCATAAAGGCCAGCAATCACTCGGTCGGCAATGTCTGCTTTATTGCTTTCGGCTGGCGCGAGCAATTGTGACTGAAATTGGTTAATCTCACGTTCGACTTGCGCATCCAGTAAGGTGCGATGATCCAGCACTTCGCTATAACGCAATAGATCGTGTTGGCAATGCCGCAAGACATAGGTTGTGAGTTCTTTCTCTGCGACCCGCCGTAATTCATCTGCTCGCCACGGCTTGTGCATGCAATAATTTAACCGGCCCTCATTGACTGCCTGCAAAATGACATCGTACTGCGGCGCTTCGCTGAGCAAAATAGTACGCGCCCCTTTACTGGCGGCATGGTTGTCAACGTTGACTAATAAATCAATGCCATCATTGCTCCCAGGCGCGTTATGACAAATCAATAACGCCACCTGTTGCTCGTTCGCTTTCAAATCATTTAACAACGCATAGGCATCGTCAGGGGTATCAGTACTGCATAGATCAAAGACATCGCGAAACGGCGCGAGGTCGTGAGAGAGCTTTTCCACCGCGAGAGGGTCTTGGTCAATGCACAATATCACATAAGGGTTCATACACTCTGCCGATTTGTCGCGAATTCGCTTTAATTATAGGCATTTATTCGCTTCAATGATGCGAAATAGTCGACATTCATGAACATATCCTGCTGAACCTCGCAACCTTAATGCGCGCGCCCATCGTGACCTATTCGATGGATAGACACATGATGCTTGCTAACTTAAACCTGTATCTCAATCTATCAGTATATTATCGTCAGCGTCCATTTTTGGTTACACTAACGGTTTTCGTGTCCTTGGAGCAAAAAAGACATGTTTTTAGGAAAGTATGGCGCCATTGCCGGCGCCCTTGCGGTGGTTGCGTGTTGGCCATTTGCTACGGGTCAAATTGCACATTCAATGTATGAGCGTGAAGTGGATCAACGCACAACCGCAGATTTTACGCTCGAGGAACAGAGCTATGAGCGAGGCTACTTAAGCTCACAAGCGGTTACGCGTGTCCAGTTTAAGGGCGAGAGTAAAGTGTTATTGGAGCAGTCAGGGTTACCGGTTGCCTACGAGATCACATCAGAGATATCTCACGGTGTATTGGGGGTCTCGTCGAGCAATACCTTGGTAATGACCCCAGAGCTACAACAAATTACTCAAAAGGTATGGCCAGGTAATCCGACACCGGTTCGCTTAGACCTTGATACGCTGCTGACCGGCGCCTCTGACTATCATCTGACGGTGGCGCCTTTCTCGCTTTCGGAGTCAAACAGTAATCTAACCGCAAGTGAACTGAGTGTTAAAGGCGAGATTGACCGCAAAGGACGCGGTAAAGCAACCTTCTCACTGCCTGCTCTCGCCTTTAATGATGATAATGGCCAGCAGTTGAAAGTTGATACCATCACAGGGAGCGGCCAAGGTTATCTGCAAGAGGGATTATGGATTGGTAATCAGTCGCTCTCGATTGAGCAAGCGCAGCTAGATAACGGCAATGGTCAATCGGTCCAGCTTGCTCAGGTTGAGCTTGAAATTGGCAATGAGCTGGTTGAATCGGCGTCAGCGCGGTCGCTGAATAATACCAATCAACTCACCGTTGGTGAGATAACGTTGCCAGATCAAACCCGTTGGCGCAACTTGGTGGTAGCGTTAGATGCTAACCACCTTGATTATACGGCTATGTCTCAGATCGCATTGCTATCGTCACAGTGGCAAGAGGGCCAGGCGCCGGGAAGTGCGTCTGCGATGGAACAAGCCGTTGTGGATTTGTTGCAGTCGGGGTTATCGGTTAATTTGTCGCCGGCAAGCCTGACGCTTCCAGAAGGGGACGTTAGCGTTGATATGCGCCTTGAGCTAAGCGGTGGCGACGCCACGGGTGAGTTTGGCCTGAATCAGCTGGTGAGTCAGTTGTCTGGCAATCTAGATGTGGCGGTACCAAACGTGTTGCTTTCACGGTCGCCATGGCGAGAAAAAGTCAGTAACTTATCCAGTGCGGGGTTCGTCACGCAGTCGGAAAAAACAACCACGCTTACCGCCCGGATTGAAGGTAATCAAGTGGTTGGATCGAGCGGCAATACGGTACCTTTAATGCAGTTTGTTATGTACCTGCTGTAGCCAACGGCTGTTATCGTTAACGTGTAATAGTTTGATGTGTTGACAGCTTGACGTGTCAACAGCTTGACGCGCCAATAACGCATTACGTGCGCGTCATGGCTTCCAAGTGGTAACGGGGATTGAATTTGCCGTTACCTTTGTTCTCTTAACCGCAAGAATTTAGAATGATGCAGTCTTTGCCCCAGCTTAAGGCCAAAAAATATAGAACCGTAAGAGAAGACACCGTCATTGGTCTGCGAGCCGTGGCATTCATGAAACACGGAACGACCACCCAGGTACAAATTAAAACCCCGGTGGGGCAAACGTATCGCTCTGACTGTACCTTTATCGGTTTTGATGGCGAAAAACGGTTGTTCTTTTCTCTGCCCACGGAAAACCTCAATCAGGTTAATCAATTTTTTATTGAAGGTTATCGCCTCGCCGTGGATGCCGTTTCTGATGAGGGTGAAGGCGCGAAAGTACGGTTTGCATCCAAAATTTCCACCGTACTCAAAGCGCCCGTTAATTTGGTGGTGGTTGAGTTACCACAGCAAGCCAAATTGATTCAACAGCGCAAAGATAATCGTTATGAATTAAATGTGAAAGGTGAAGTTCCTCTAGGTAGTCGTCGTTTGTTGGTCAATCTTACCGATATTTCTGCAGGTGGCTGTGGGTTTAGTTTTGATGCTATTGCGCCCGTTTTTGAAAAGCACCATCAAATCGCGATACAAATCCAAGCGCCCGATAGCGACGATTGCTTTGTATTAAGCGGGCAAGTGGAAAACCGTCAGCAAAAATGGGGAATGCAACGCTACGGCGTATCGTTTGACCGCGGTGGCCTTAAACACTGCGAAGCCTTGATTAAACGACTTGTTTACGATGGCTCGCACTACATCTTTAATCCTCATACTGAAGACGCTAAGTGACAACGTCACATACATTGATCGTTTCTATTGACGATTAGACCTGACTAGCTGTTTGACGTAGCTGAAGTGACATAGACGACTTTGGCACAAATGCCATTCTGGTGAAAAAACTGAAGCCAGCGGCTTTGATGAGGCTGCAACACATCTCCTGGGCCTTTCACTTCCACCCATTGGTAGGCATCGCCTCGATACATAAACAAATCGGGGTGACCGCGTCGATTATGGCGTCGATCGAACAAAATGCGCTTAAAACACGCGCTGAGCTGTGTGTCGCTGAGGGCGTGTAAGGCGGCGTCAAGCAGCGGCCATTCAATCACAGACCAGTTGACCCAATCATTACTGAGCCCCTGTTTTTGTTGATAGTGTTGTGCTATCCAATCGCGTGCTTGATCAATGTTTGCTAAGCGCGCATGAATTTGGGGCTGTCTTTTGGTGACAAAGTCGTCGCTATACAGGTCGCGCGGGCCACGTTGAAATGGATTCACAAAGGCGCCACTGATGGGTAAAAACAGAATGTCCCAAAAAAAGAGTCCGAACAGCGCATTCAGCAAACTGTTTTCGCTATACCATACTTGCCAGCCTCGGCATCGATAATACGCCGCAACGTCCCATTCCACCCGATGTTCAAGGGGGAGTGTCAATGTCTCACTATCCACAATGGCAGGATTGACTGAGTTTGTCGGCACCAAACGGGCATGCTCTCTGAGGGGCTTTTGTTTGGCGATACGACAGGCGACGTCATATTCTTCCTCATCGTGAGGCGCGTCGAGCATGGCCGCAATGATGCGTGATGCGTCATCAATATAACCTTGTTTAATCAACATGCGAGCTTGTCGCTCCCGGCTTGGCGGTTGCGTGGTGGTTTGGTAAAGCAATGTGGCACAAGGGAAGTCATCGTGGCGCTCAAACTCACGTGCAATACGATTAACTAACCGTTGCCGTTTGCGCTCAAGTGGCGGCCACTCAAACGGCTGAGGAAGGTGCGATTGTAGCGCAAGAATCGACGCTGGGCGCTTGGCTTTTTTTGCTTGCCAAACCGTGTCGGTAAGCGCAGACAAGTGCAGCCAATCATCAATGTGTTGGCGGTGTTGAAATAAACGCTCAGACTGACTCACAGGATACGATTCAAATTGCTGAATACCGAGCTCGGCGACGACAAATTGGCTCAAATCTTGGCGTGAATTACCAAAATACAATAATAATAAGACGGGGAGTAGGTCCGGTTGGTGGCAGACGACTAGCGCGTAGGGACTGATGAGCGGATCGTCATAGGTGTCAGTGATCGCTGTTTGCCACTGTGCCTTACTCGCACTTTTCGCTAAGGCCACCGCTGGAAACGCATCGATCAATTGTGCCTTACTCAGTAGGTTAAATAAGACGTCAGCGGGGGCAGTATCGGTGATGCTGACAAATCCGTTATCAGCCAAGTTGTGGAGCAGTGGCCAGGTGTCTCCGAGCTCGGGATAGGTCAGTTTGTCGGCTAAGAAGTAATCATGGCGGCGCATCAATAAACGGACCAGCAAACATTGGGCTTTGAAGCTAAGCTGTTGAAAGCAGGTAAGCCAAGCCCGTTCTTTGCCTGTGAGCAGATCCCAGTCACGTTCAGACACTAAACCGATCAAGCTTTGAAAGTTATGATGGTAATAATAGGGACTGAGAGGGTCTGGCTGTGTCATTCTTTTTCCTTATCTTTTATCAGGACAGGTGCATTCAGGAGCCGCCGAATGAAACGGAGTATCGCTGTACTATTGTCAGTATTTAGTTGGTGGGTGTCGAGTTATGCCTTAGCACAGGGTGACGATACGTTTTCAACGGAGCAAGGGATCGCAGGGGTCGCCTGTGTGATTACCGATCCTGCTGGGCGACTACTGTTGATAAAAGATAGAGTCACCGGGCGATATGGTTTACCCGGTGGACGAGTGAATTTGACTGAATCACCGACCCGAGCCCTGGCGCGTGAAGTGTTTGAAGAAACGGCTCTTCGCGTCAACGTGGGGAAGGTCGCTCACAAAGATAAACGTGGGGTATTGTTTGCTTGCCAAAGCCAAACGCCGCTACCGGTTGTCTCGAACGCCAATGGCACAGGCGTGTTGCCGGTTTGGCAGGCACTGCACTTTGGATCTGAAATCGATAAAGCCTTGTTAATACCGCCTGCACAGGCAGGCGACTATCGCTATCGATTTAAAGATCGCGGGGAATTGCTATGGTCTCTGGCGGCAAAAACGCCTAGCAGTGATGTCGCTGCTTTAGCGGATTTTAGTGCCCTAGCGCCTGCCTTTTACGTAAGTCAGTATGGCCTCGTCTCGGGCCTACAAACGGCGGTCGCGCACTTGGGCGATGTCGAGAGCGCGATGACTATACGCTTATTCAGACTGATCAACATTTTAGGAGAAATTGCATTTTACGTTGCCTTGGTACCACTATTTCTTATTTTTCGTGGCCATAAATCGGCGCTGTCGCTGCTTTTTCTTTTGATCAGTGCGGCGACTGTCTCTATCACGTTAAAAACAGGATTTGCGATGCCAAGACCGTTTTACCTATGGCCTGACTTGCAAATCGGTAAGGCAAGTGGCTTTACGGTGCCAAGCGGTCACACCTTATTAGCGGCAGCCGTTGTCACCGCCTGGTACCTAAAGCGTCGTGATACGCATAGAAAGGCATATGGGTCGTTAGTGCTTGCTTTGGCGGTGATGATTTTGATGGGGCTCAACCGCATGTATTTGGGCGTTCACTTTGCTAGYGATGTGGTGATTGGCGCCTTATTGGGAAGCAGCCTAGCCTGGATAACCGTGAAAATAGATGCAGTGACCATAGGGAAAGATCGGCCGCTACTGACCACCGGCCGGCTATGGCTATTGGTCTGTGTGTTGTTAGCATTATTGGCGTTAGCATTAAAGTTACCCGATCTGCTCTACTTAGCCGCATTAAGCGCTGGGATATATACCGGTCAGATCTGGCACAAGCTTTTCCCCAGTCATAAACCGGCTGCGAGCATGATGGGAAAACTATTGACCTTGGCCTGGATTTTCTTGGGGGGCGCTGGGCTGCTTCTGGCCGCTTGGGGCGTGGTGCAGGTGACGGGAATGAGTTGGATTGTATTGATCGTTGTATCCATGGCAGCGTGGAGTTTAGGGCCTTGGGTTTTGATTGCGAGCCCAGAGCTTGCGAGATGGTCAAGCACTCGGCTCGGTTGGCAGGAATGGTGATAAGGGTTTAAGGATTGACTCGCGAAGGATTTACCCTGTGATCGCTTTGGCTGTGCCAAGAGTTAAGGTAAAGTAGGCGCATAACTAAAATTGCACCAGGCATGGTGATACTCGCACAGGAACCGCAATGATACCGGCAATACACCCACAGGCGGGCTTGTCGTCCGCCGTCGTTGATTTTCTTACCGCTTTGCAAGACGCGGGTTTTCAGGGCGATATCGAATCGACCTACGCAAGCCGTCTGGCGGTAGCGACGGATAACAGTGTGTACCAAGCACTGCCTCAAGCCGTTCTTTTCCCATCGTCGGTTGATGATCTGCGCATCATTGGTGAGACCGTTCAAGCCCCACCTTTCAGTGACATTAAGTTTTCGCCACGCGGCGGCGGCACAGGAACAAATGGTCAGTCACTGACCCAACATGTGGTGGTGGATATCTCCCGTCATATGAACCAGGTTTTAGAGGTCAACCCTGAACAAGGGTGGGTGCGTGTTCAAGCCGGGGTGATCAAAGATCAGCTCAATGATGTGTTGCGTCCGTATGGCTACTTTTTCTCGCCGGATTTATCGACCAGTAATCGCGCCACGATCGGTGGGATGATCAATACCGATGCATCGGGGCAGGGGTCGTTACGTTACGGCAAAACATCGGATCATGTGCTGGGCTTAAAAGCTGTATTGATTGATGGCAGTGTGTTGGAGACCCAACCGCTTAAGCCGGAGCCGCTCAAGCAAGCGATGGCGCGAGGTGATTTAGCCGGACGTGCTCTGGAAACCGTGTCGTCCGTATGTCGCGAACATCGTGATCTGATCACTGACACCTTTCCGCCACTCAACCGATTTTTGACTGGGTATGATCTTAAACATGTTTACGATCAAACCGTAACGGAGTTCGATATTGGCCGTGTGCTCTGTGGCGCCGAGGGGTCTTTAGCCTTCATCGCCGAAGCCAAGCTCAATATTACGCCCATTCCAAGTGTACGCACCTTGGTAAATATTAAATATGACAGCTTCGATTCAGCGTTGCGTAATGCGCCCATGATGGTAGAAGCTAAGGCGCTTTCAGTTGAAACCATTGATGCTAAAGTCCTTGATTTAGCGCGTAATGATATTGTGTGGCATACCGTCAGTGATCTGCTGGAGGATGTGCCGGGAAAGGTCATGCACGGCATTAATATGGTCGAGTTTGCTGGCAATGATGCCGATGATATTGAGGCACAAATTACGACCCTGTGTGAGCAACTCGATCGCTTGATAGCGAAACAGCAAAAAGGCGTGATTGGTTATCAGATCTGCCGTGATCTGGCGTCGATTAATAAAATCTATGCCATGCGCAAAAAATCGGTTGGATTACTGGGCGCGACGAAAGGCAAGGCCAAACCTGTTGCCTTCACCGAAGACACCTGTGTGCCACCAGAAAACTTGGCGGACTTTATCAGTGAGTTCCGCGCATTACTCGATAGCCATCATCTGCACTATGGCATGTTTGGCCATGTTGATGCAGGGGTATTGCATGTGCGCCCCGCGCTTGACTTGTGCGATCCCGAACAAGAGCGGGTGATGAAAACCATTTCTGATCAGGTCGTAGCACTGGTGGCGAAATACGGCGGATTGATGTGGGGCGAACATGGTAAAGGCTATCGCTCTGAGTACGGTCCTGCCTTTTTTGGTGAGACTCTGTTCAGGCAATTGCGTCGGGTAAAAGCGGCCTTTGATCCGCAAAACCGGATGAATCCTGGAAAAATTTGTACCCCGATTCACAGCGACGATGCTTTGGTGCAGGTCGATGATACCAAGCGCGGTTTTTATGACCGCCAGATCCCGGTTGAGGTCAGAGATAGCTTTAAAGGCGCGATGGAATGCAATGGCAACGGGTTGTGCTTTAACTATGATACGTCGTCACCCATGTGTCCGTCGATGAAAGTCAGTTATGACCGTCGACACTCACCTAAAGGCCGGGCAGGGATTGTGCGCGAGTGGTTACGTTTGCTCGCGGAGCAGGGCGTTGATCCGTTGGATGTCGAGCAAGCACTCATGACGCAATCTCCCTCAGTCCGTGAAATGATGGCGAAATTCGGGCGTTACTTTACCCGCCAAAAAGAGGCGGATGACTTTAGCCATGAGGTCATGGAAGCGATGAGTGGCTGCCTGGCGTGTAAAGCGTGCGCCAGTCAGTGTCCGATTAAAGTCGATGTTCCCAGCTTTCGTTCCCGGTTTATGCAGTTGTACTACAGCCGTTATCCGCGTCCGATTAAAGATCATCTGGTCGCAAATATTGAAAGCTTGCTGCCATTAATGGCTAAAGCGCCTAGGTTAGTCAATGCCGCAACCCAACCCCAGTGGGCACAAGGGTTAACAGCCAAACTCATTGGTTACACCGATACACCCGCTTTATCGGTGCCGACATTGGCCCAGGCATTGGCAGGCGATCATGCCCTCAAATTTGATCTCGAGTGGCTACAAGCCTTGTCCACGCAAGAGCGTGAAAACTATGTGTTGATCGTGCAAGACCCGTTTACCAGTTTTTATGAAGCGCCACTGATTCACGACTTGATCAAGTTGATCCGCCGACTGGGAAAAGTGCCGATGCTGATTCCCTTTAAGCCCAACGGTAAAGCACAACACGTAAAAGGTTTTCTACGACGTTTTGCCCAAACCGCGCGTAATACCGCTGGCTTTTTAAATCAGCTAGCGGCGCTGAATATTCCGATGGTGGGTGTCGATCCTGCTTTAGTGCTGTGTTACCGCGATGAATATCAAGAGGCGCTGGGCCGTTATCGTGGTGATTTTAACGTCCTACTGAGCCATGAGTGGTTAACGAATGTGGTGCCTAGCCTACCAGCAAAGGCTGAGCATACGTCCGAGCCTTGGTACTTATTTGGTCATTGCACAGAAAAAACGCAGTTACCTCATGCAGAGCAACAGTGGGTTGATTTATTCGCCCATTTTGGCGCAGAGCTTAAACCCGTTTCTGTAGGATGCTGTGGCATGGCGGGTACCTATGGCCATGAAGCCGATAAGCGCGATACCTCAGAAGCCATCTATGATTTAAGTTGGTCACCTAAACTGGCTGACTTACCCAAAGAGCGGGTTGTCGCAACTGGGTATTCGTGCCGTAGCCAAGTGAAGCGATTTAGTGAGACACCGCTGTTGCATCCACTGCAGGTATTATTGCGACTTGCGCATACGCGCACTGATCTTGCGTGCTCTGGCAACGTATAAATTAAAGGATTGCACCTGTGGTTATTTCGCGTACAGTAAAATAAAGAGCTAAAAGCTAAGGCAAACAAATGCTTAAAACAGTTGTTATTATCTTGCTAGTTTTACTCGGTATTACCGCTGCGCAATACTTGGAAGAGAGCACGCAGAAAAAAATTGCTTGGGTCATTGGGGCCATTGCATGCGTGCTGGCATTGGGCGTCATCGTTATGGAGCTTATCCGTTAGCCAAGGCCGTAATCACCATCGCTTATATTAGCCTAACGCCGACACGTTATCGTAAACGCCCCATTGTTGGGGCGTTTTGCTTTCTATTTTCTGTTCTTTGTCTTTTGTCCTTTAGCCTTGAGCCGTATAGTGACGTTTGACTACAAATCTTAAGTCCGTTTATCTCGACGCTTAGCGTTGGAACCCGCTTGTTTATGTGTCTTCGGTTTGTGCCTGTTAGGCTGGCGGATATCGGGCTGCTTTGGATGCTTAGTGGCAAAGCGCTGAGTGCCGTGACGCCCTGAGCGACGCTGGCGACCTGTTGTCGCTACGCTATCTTCTGTGGGGACTAAGCATTTCGGGCCGTTACCAATTAAATGTTTTTTACCCATCGAGACCAACGCCTCACGGATCAGTGGCCAGTTCGCCGGATCGTGATAACGCAATAAGGCTTTATGTAAGCGACGTTGGCGCTCTCCTTTGGCGACGGTCAGTGCTTCGCGTTTTTTATAACGTACCTTTTTGAGTGGATTGGTCTCTGAGTGATACATCGCTGTGGCGTTACACATTGGCGATGGGTAAAAGTTTTGCACTTGGTCGCACTCAAAGTCATTCTCTTTCAGCCAGCACGCCAGATGCACCATATCCTCGTCGGTACAGCCAGGATGAGCGGCAATAAAGTAGGGAATTAAATACTGCTTTTTCCCCGCTTCTTTACTGTATTTCTCAAACAAGGCTTTAAATCGATCGTACGCCCCCATGCCAGGCTTCATCATCAGATCGAGGGTGTTTTTCTCAGTGTGCTCGGGCGCGATTTTGAGGTATCCACCGACATGATGCGTGACCAGCTCTTTGACATATTCTGGAGATTCGATCGCGAGGTCGTAACGCACGCCTGATGCGATCAGCACCTTCTTAATCCCTTCGACTTGACGGGCTTTACGATAGAGGTCGATGGTATGACGGTGATCGGTATTGAGCTTGTCACAAATTTTTGGGAAAACGCAGGACGGGCGACGACAGTTTCGCTCAGCTTTCGGATCGGCACAGCCTAAGCGATACATGTTGGCTGTCGGTCCACCTAAATCTGAAATGGTGCCTGTAAAGCCGGGCACTTTATCGCGGATATCATTAAGCTCTTCAATGATCGACGCTTGCGAGCGATTTTGAATAATCCGGCCTTCATGCTCGGTAATTGAACAGAACGAACAGCCACCAAAACAGCCGCGCATGATATTCACCGACGTTTTAATCATATCGTAAGCCGGGATCTTAGCTTGGCCGTATTGCGGATGCGGCACGCGGGCGTAAGGTAAGCCAAAAACGTAATCCATTTCTTCTGTGGTCAGCGGCACCGGAGGGGGATTAATCCAAAGCAGTTGGTCACCATGCTGTTGCGCGAGCGCACGTGCAGAGTAGGGATTCGCCTCTAAATGCATCACTCGACTGGCATGCGCATATAAAATCCGGTCGTTTTTGAGTTTTTCAAACGAGGGTAAGCGAACAAAGGTGTTTTTGGCATCGTGGCGAGAAGGGCGAATACTAATCGGTTTCGCCGCGTCAGGTTCCGTTTTTTTGCTGGTCTCGCACTGGGTCTCAGTGGCATAAGGGTTAGGCATCGTCATTGCTTTACCCGGCTTATCGATGCGGGTTGAGTCTACTTCTGCCATTCCCTCAGGCGGTGACTTCATCATTACGGCTGTGCCCGCGATACGCGTCATATTGGCCAATGAATCTCCGCGTGACAAGCGGTGTGCAACGTCAATCAATGCACGTTCCGCGTTACCAAATAATAAGATATCGGCTTTTGCATCACACAACACAGAGCGACGAACTTTGTCTGACCAATAATCGTAGTGAGCCAGGCGGCGTAAACTTGCTTCAATGCCTCCGAGCACGATGGGTGTTTGTTTGTAAGCTTCTCGACAACGTTGAGAATACACCAAGACAGCACGATCAGGTCTTTTACCCCCCTCATTATTCGGGGTGTAAGCATCATCATGGCGCAGTTTACGATCCGCTGTGTAGCGATTGATCATCGAGTCCATGTTACCCGCGGTGACACCAAAAAACAGGTTAGGCTCACCGAGTGCCATAAAGTCTTCTTTAGTTTGCCAATTGGGTTGCGAAATGATCCCGACTCGAAAGCCTTGTGCTTCTAAGGTGCGTCCAATCACGGCCATACCAAAACTGGGGTGATCGACATAGGCATCGCCCGTGACAATGATGATGTCACAGCTGTCCCAACCAAGAATATCCATCTCTTCTCGGCTGGTTGGCAAAAAAGGCGCAGGCCCGAAGCAAGCGGCCCAGTAGGGGGTATAGTCGTATATAGCAGTCGGTGTCACGTCTTTGTCTCTTGGTCTGCCGCGCGTGTGAGCAAATGATTTGCAGTCATGCGCCAAAGCGGGCGATTAATTGGCCGGCGATTTTAGCGATATTCCTGCATAGAGTATAGGGGCAATATGTGATGTTCGGCATTGTGACGCACTAATAGCTGACAATGAAACTAACTTAACGTGAATCTATTTTATTACGCACATTGCCGTTGCTAGTATAGGGTCATCTGACTAAACGGTGAGGTTGTCATGATTGAGCTTGGCTCATCACGTTATCGGCTGACGGCATTTGCACTTGCGTTCGGCTCTTTTCTGATTTTTTGTAACCTTTACTTGTTCCAACCGATGTTGCCTGTGTTTGCAGCCAGTGATGGGATCAGTGAAACGCGTGCGAACTGGTTGCTTGCGGCGGCAACGCTAGGGTTATCCTTTTCCTTAGTGCCTTGGGCGGTGCTCTCTGAACGTATTGGGCGTCGGCCTGTGATGCTGACCAGCTTATGGATGCTGCCGCTTGTTGGGCTTGCGATGGCGAGTACCTCATCATTTTGGATGATTGTTCTGCTGCGCGCGTTGATGGGCTTGTCTCTTGGTGGATTCGCGGCGGTGGCGGTCGCTTACATGGCCGAAGAGTTTTCTCCCAAGGCGTTAGCGATCGCCGTGGGCAGTTACATCAGTGCTAATTCACTGGGTGGCATTTCTGGTCGCGTTGCTGGTGGCATAATGACCGATTGGTGGGGCTGGCATGGTGCGGTCCTCGCCATGGCGGCCTTCACACTGGCGGGAGTGATGATCGTGACAAAATTGCTGCCTCGTCAACGCTATTTCTCCCCAGGTAGAACATCGTTGCTCACCCATTCACGTGGGGTCTTGTCGCATTTACGTACGCCAAGTTTGTGGATAGCCATGCTTATTGGTGGGGTAAACTTTGCATTGTTTGTTAATTTATTTTCGGTCACCGCCTTTCGACTTGTAGCGCCTCCTTATCAGTTACCGGTAAGCTTGGTGTCATCGGTATTTGTTTGTTATCTCGCCGGTACGGTGACATCACGGCTCAGTGGCCGGTGGGTGCTCAAGTATGGTGCAATCAGAGGCATGGCCTTTGGCACCTTGGTGGCGATGCTAGGCGTATTAGTGACATTAAGTCATGATATACCTTGGATAGTTATTGGGTTGTTGGTGGTTAGCGGTGGGGCTTTTTTCACTCACTCTTTAGCTTATGGGTGGGTGAGCCGCCAAGCTGCACAAGGCAAAGCAACCGCAACGGCTTTGTATTTGGTACATTATTATGTCGGTGGCAGTCTTGGCGGCTTTTATCTCATCGCGGCTTGGCAGCATTATGCATGGTTCGGCGTGGTCATTGCCGCATTAGCGTTGGGACTGGTTTTATTAGGTTTGGTGTTTGGGTTATCCCGGGTGGTGAGTCGAAGCCGCGCTCGCAAAATACACCAGCAAACGGCGGCCCCATGAGCACGGCCTCGTATCATACTGAGCCATGAGCTTGCCGTACGATGGGCTTATGGCATGAACGCCGTCGACTCACCGTGCGGCTGATTTAAAGTGATGCTTCGGTCGGCATATCAATGTTGTCGCGGCTCACTGAATTTCGTGCATCAACACTGGTTTGATGACCCGGTTGGTAGGCACGGACACAATTTCGTCCTTCGGCTTTGGCTTGGTAAAGCGCACTGTCCGCTCGTTCAATCAATGATGAGAGTGTGTCACCGGGTTGAAAGGTGGAGATACCAATCGACGCGGTCACCTTGAGCGGCGTTCGGCTTTCATCAATTGGCACATCCATACTTTCGACTTCTTCGAGTAATCGGTTAGCGATTTGTGCCGTGACCTCACCACTGCATTTAGGTAAGAATACGATAAACTCTTCGCCACCAAAACGACCAAAGATGTCAGATTTTCTTAGTCGCTCTTGCACTGTACGTGTAAACGACTGTAAAACAACGTCGCCAGCGTAATGGCCCCATTTGTCATTAATGCGTTTAAATTTATCCAAATCAAGCAACAACACAGAAAAGGGAGAATGTCGTTCCTCGCTCACGGCGAGTGCGCGCATTGCCAGTTGAAGCAGCATTCGGCGATTATAGATCCCGGTGAGCGGATCGAGTGTCGCCTGGCGATAAAGGCGCAAAATCATATGTAATTGCGAAAGCTGTGACCAGACCACCATGAAGGCAATCACTGTCTGTAACCAGTATGAGGCAATATTGTCGGGACTGGTCATGGTGCCACCGAACGAATCCACCCAGAGATGGCAAGCTAAAGTAATTGTCATTAACGATAAACTTTCGCGCATGGTGAGCGGAAAGATAGTGAGCATGACTATCTGAATGATCGGCAATAGCGTGTAGCTATAGGAAAACGCGGTGTTCTCCGTAGGGAAATGAAGGGTGTGGCTGGCAGAGAAATAAAAGGCGTTGGTGGCAATCACCATCGCGACGAGACCGAGTTTAGCCGATTTTAGATTGTTAGCTCGACTCACTGCGTAACCAATCGTTATCAGCATCCCACCTAATAGCAAGCGTTGCAATGAGAGTTGGGCGGCGGCGGTAGTGTCCGATAGGAATAGAAAATCAGCGACAGACCAAGCGATCGTGAGCCCAGCCCAAACGTAACACAGTACACATAAGCGACTGCGCAGATAGGTACTACGCGTGTTATTAAAACTGTTGGCGTGTTTTTTTGCACTCCAAAGTTCAAAAAATGATATTTGGAGCTTATAAATAATGTGCCCTAAGGTCTCACTCATCATTGCACCCATTGTCCTTTCCGTTTGTGCAAAGGTTCCCGCTGCTCGCGCCACTTTGTTATTATCGCGTCGTGCGGTCATGTTGTTTTTATCTGTCATAAAGGTTGGTATAAGTGTACAAACATGCCAGTTTATTGGCGGTTTTGAGTCTGTTTCGCGCATTCAATGTGATCGATGGCGCTTTTTAATGTAATCAGTTCAATAGTTGACTCTTTTTTAATGCTTTATGTAAGGTAATTTTTGTTATGTACGTGTTACTTGTTCCCGCGATCGTGTCTGCTGTTTTGGGGGCACAACTCGTGTTGTCGTTAGCCCTTTTGAAGGGCGATATTTGCCCCGGCCAGCGAGGGCGTTTTCATCATGCTTTTTGGGTGCCGACTTTTGCTTGGTTGATCTTGGTTCCATCTAGTTTTTTCGCCATCTTACCCTTCTTAACGTTAGGGATATTTGCGTTTCGATCAAAAACGGGCAAAACACGTCGGTCAGGTCCCATTCCTTTGTTGTATGTCGCAAATTTATTGGGCGTTGTTACATGGATTACCATACTGATGGCTGAGGGTGGGCTACTGGTTGTCGCCGGGGTATTACAGCTGGTGTTACTTGGTGCAAGCTTGGGGCATGGTCTATTAGTGCGTGCGCGTTCACGTTTGCAGGCTTTTGACACGTTATTACCACTGGCAAGTGTGATGGCGTTTATGGGACTGATGGTGTTTGTCGCAAGCGTGGCGGCGTTAAGTCATTCAGATATCGCACCTAGCCAGATTAATGCGTTTGTTGCCGGGGCTGGGTTTGGCTTGTTGGCTCTCGCTGCGCAAATTTGGCACTTAATAAAGCGAATTAAGCCCACATTGTGGCGTATAAATGCAGGTGTCTTGTTTATGTTTGCAGCCGTTACTTGTCTCAACTCAGTTGTCATGGGGTAAATGTAGCCTGCATGCCAAGATAGTGTTAAAAAATTGATCGTTTATAGTCTTGCCCACTACGCTTACAAGATAAGTGGGTTATAACGCCCCCTCGTTTATCGCGTAGGTAACATGTTTATCGCGCAGCTAGCATATTTATCGCGCAGCTAACATATTTATTGCGTAGGTAATATAGGGTAAGGATAGTAATAATGCCTCGGCGTGCATGGAGTATCATCATCATAACGGCGCTTATTGGCGTAGGGTTTGCGGCATTCACGGCGCATCTACTCTATCAAAAAGAGCAAGAAGCCATTCGTAAAGAGCTGCACAAGGATGTTAATAATGCGGCAATGGCGCTGGCGCGCGAGGTCAACCTGGGTCTTGAGCTGCTTTATGCGGTTAAGAATCACTTCGATGCTGGGCATCGCTTAAACGCCCGCAATTTTCAGCCTCTAACCTCTGGGGTATTAAAGCGTCATCCTAGTTTCAAATCGATCGAGTGGGCCGATATTGTCATGCATCATCAACGCCGGCATTACACACAAGGTATGACAGCGGCTCAGCCTGATCGAACAAGCTTCAATATTGTTGAACTCAACGATCAGAGCCAGTTGGTACCCGCCTCTCGCCGTGATATGTATTTTCCCCTTAGATTTACCTCAGGTAACAATCAATCAGACGCTGTGATGGGTTATGATTTGGGCTCAACACCCATCACACGCCAGGCACTTAAAACCAGCTTTAATACTGGTGTGCCAGTGGCTACGCCTGCCACTACCATTGAACGGGCGTATGGTGATGTGCGTGGCTTTTTACTCATTATGCCGATCCTCGTCGATCCCGAACAACTAGCAGGGGATGATACCCAGGATTTGCGTGGATTTTTAGTGGCAGTGATCGATGTAGAAACCCTGGTCAATCTTGCGATAAAAACCGTGATCAATGACGGTATCAATTACACCCTAATTGATACCACCGATCCTAATCATCGCCAAGTGTTGCATACCCATCGTGTTGAACTGGCACAAATGAAGGATTCGCTGGCACAACAGCCCGCTGAACCCATTTTATTTGCCGGACGAGAGTGGGAGTTGGTGGGCTATCCCACAGTCCGTTACATGCAACAAAGACAAAGCTGGGTGCCAATGTGGACGTTTTTGATCGGTAGTGGCATCTTTTTTGTGATTTGTTATCTGCTCTATCGCCTGCAGGCATGGGCGTACAGTGTTCAAGTCCAAGTCGAGCAAAAAACACATGCGCTCAAAGATGCGAATAGCCGATTAGAATCAATGACCAAATGTGATGGGTTGACGGGGTTATATAACCGAACCCAATTTGAACAAGCATTAGAGCGCGAAATCCAGCGCGCGGTCCGTGATGAAACACCCCTGAGCTTAATGCTGGTCGAAATCCAGCACCTATCTAATTACAACAGCCAATACGGTCGGGTTGCGGGTGATCAGTTGATCCGCCAAGTGGCACAAGCCATTGATGAGATGCTTAAACGACCAGGCGATCTCGTCTGTCGTTACACGGGAAGTCAATTTATTGCGATATTGCCTCGCACTGAGGGGGCCTCGCGATTAGGTGAAGAATGCGTCACCGCGGTTAAACGGCTTCAGATACCTTTTGAGGACGAACCGGAGAGTCGGGTTGCTGTGTTTGTCGGCGGCGTCACCGTGACTGAGCAAAAAGAAATGACGGCTTCAAGACTATGCGCTTATGGCGAAATAGGCTTGACGCGAGCGAAAGCTGATGTCGATAAAGGTTGGCATTGGATGGTGGTGTCGTGAAAAAGCGAGCGGTAACAAGTACCGCCCTCTAGGATAACTCATCGGCTTTTACGTTCACGAGCCGGTCTTTAAGATCAGGAATCGATCTTTGAGATATAGAGTTAATATTTCTCACCCTTGTTGAAGCGTGAATTTACCGCTGGGCTCTTAAGTAACGGATCATCTGTCGCCTTGGATGAGTTAACTGGGGTAAAGACTAAGGTGTGCGTATCATTACTGAGTAACAATGTGTTATTGCGCACGCTAGCGTCGCTCCATTGACCCAACACTTGGCTCATGGTTTGTTCTAACGCCATTGAGTTTTCCGCGCAAGCCATTCTCGTACTGGCCATACGATCAATCTTGAAGCGATTATTGTCGAGTTCCGCCTTACCAAAGTAACGGTTACAGCCGGTATAGCCGTTGACTTCCATATCCTTATTGACGTTTAACGTTGGGGATCCTTCCGCACTGATAGCCTGTTGATCAATCATGGTCAGTTGCCATTGCTGAGCAACGCCAGAGGTTGTGACCTCGTTTTTAGCATTGTTCGCATCATTGCTACTGCTACAGGCGGTGACGCCAGCAGCAAGCATGACCGCCATCAATACGTGTCTCTTCATAATGACTCCTTAGTCACTAACGGTGGGTGTTAATTCAAGCGTAGTTAACTTAATAACAAATATGCCAATAAAAAATTGGCTTTATGTCAAGATAATGTCTTTTTTGGTGGGAGATAAAAAAAGTCCCCGGTAGAGGGGACAAGATATACCATCGCGTGTTTATTATTATTGAAATAACCTCACTAGGGAGGTGTCTTTTGCCAGCATAATTGCTAAGCAGGAGAGTGCTGCGGTCGATTTGGATATCAACTTTCGACTGTGATTCGAATGCGTCAACGATACGATACAATCTGCAAACGATATCAAACAAAAATGACAGTTTGATTTCATTGATATGATGGTGTTTGAGATAGAGAAAGGGGTGTGATCTTAAGCAAGTTTGCATCTGGCGTAAGGTAAATCGAATGGATGTTCACGATGCTTGACAAAAATGAACTGCCGAGATTAGGCAATCCGACGCCAGCGGATAAATCCACAGTCTCAGCGAGGTGTATTTTTGGCATATTAACGTTATGCTTCTATTTAATGACAACACTGATCTGATAGTGACTACAGTGTGTAAGTAAAAGAACGGCTTAAGGCATACCTAAAAAGGAATCCATCATGGCATTAAGCGATGCTGCAAAAAAAGTTCAGGAAGCTCTGCTCGCGCGTGGGATCGAAACCCCAATGACAACAGCATCAAAGATGTCTTCTGAAGAACGAAAAGAAAAAATCGAGTTTCACATGCGTGAAATTCTGCAGTCGATCGACTTGGATCTTACCGATGATAGTTTGGCAGAAACACCAGCGCGTATTGCCAAAATGTATGTCGATGAGATTTTTTCCGGACTCGATTACTCACAGTTTCCCAAAGTAACCATGATTGATAATAAAATGGGATGTGATGAGATGGTTCGGGTAAAAGATATTTCTGTGACTAGCACCTGTGAGCATCACCTTGTAACCATTGACGGTCGTGCGACTGTGGCGTATCTGCCCGACAATAAAGTGGTTGGCTTGTCTAAGATTAATCGCATTGTACGATTTTTTGCCCAGCGTCCGCAGGTCCAGGAGCGGTTGACTCGTCAAATTTTAGTCGCGTTACAAACGCTGCTAGAGACCGACAATGTTGCGGTACGTATCGAAGCGACACATTATTGCGTCAAATCACGCGGGGTGATGGACGCGAACAGTGAAACGACTACAACGGCGTTAGGGGGCCAGTTTAAGAAAAATGCAGCGACACGCGCTGAGTTCTTGCACGGTATCCAATAATAAAAGCGCCAGATGGCGCTTTTATTCGCACTGCTTGGCTTTTATTCGCGCTGCTTAGCTAGTATGTGAAGTGCTCAGCGATTATTCGAACTGTCTAGCGATGTCATGGAACTGGCGTACTTTATCGCGAAGTTGGCTGCTTGCCTCTGAGACATCATTTACTTCATTGAGGTTCTGCTGAGAAACGGACTCTATGCTATGTATGTCGCGACTAATATCAGTAAATGTCTCTAGTTGCGCTTGCGCGGAATGATGCGTCTCATTCGTTCTTCCCACCACATCTTCGATGGCCGTCGCAACAGCATGTAAGCTTGAAATACTGTTAGACGTGGTATCAACACACTGCTGTGTTTGTTCATGGCTTTCATGGATCTGAGTTTGCCAATGTGCAATCGTGTTGTGCATCTCTTGTATTGACGCTTGAATTTGTTCGGTTGCACTTTGAGTGCGGCTGGAAAGTGCACGCACTTCATCGGCGACAACGGCGAACCCGCGACCCTGCTCACCGGCTCGTGCTGCTTCAATGGCCGCGTTTAACGCGAGCAAATTGGTTTGCTCAGCAATGCCACTGATTTCACTCATCGATTCGGTCACGCGTTCAGCGGTAGCCGATAGCTGTTGGGTTGCCGTGAGCGAGTGTTCAGATTGCTGGGAAAGCGCTTTTAATTGTTCCCCGGTCTGTTGTAACCAGGATTCAGTTTCTTGGCTCTGCTGCTGCACAGACTGAAGCAGTTCAACGCTTTGTTGCGCATTGTCAGATACCTTATTCGCCGATTCCGAGGCATGGTCAATATTGCTAGCAATCGACGAAATCTGATCGCTTTGCTTGTTAATCGCATCGGAGACGCGTTTCGACAAGGCGCTTAATTCGTCCGAAAACTGGTTCAACGACAGAGAAGCATCGAGCATACGACCCAGAATGGTGCGAATTCGGGCATTAAGTAGCTTAACCTTATAATCAACGACCGAACTTAGCCCTGTGCCCGAATAAATATAGCGACTAATACTGTCGTAGTCCGTTTGAAAGCGGCGGCTAAGCGTAGGCAGGGTAAAAAGCTCATCGCGAAAAATCATCCCCAGTATCAATGGCATCGCAATGGCGCCGGCAATATCCCATCCGGAAATCACGCGATCAAAGATCAGGGAAATGGGCGCGGCGGCTAAACCGATTGCCATTAAACCCCGTTTTACGCCTGTGGGCAGGTCTGCAATCGAAAAGTGTTTAAGCGATTTCCCTGCTTTTTCTGCCGCACAGAGCTTTTGGTAAACCTGTGCCGCGCGATGCTTCACGGCGGGATCAGGCTTAACACGTACGGACTGATAGCCCATGACTTGTCCCCGATCATAAATCGGCGTAACATACGCATCGACCCAATAATAATCACCGTTTTTACAGCGGTTTTTGACAATTCCCCGCCACGGTTGATTGGCCTTAAGGTTACGCCACATATCCGCGAACGCCGCTTTCGGCATATCGGCATGACGAATAATATTATGGGGTGCCCCCGTCAGCTCATTGTCTTCATAACCCGCAATACGAATGAATTCCGGATTACAATAAGTAATGACGCCGCGCTTATCAGTGGTCGAGACGAGGCGTTCATCGTCACCAAATACAACTTCATTATTACTCATAGGGTTTATCTTTTTGGTCACAGTTCATAAAAAACCTGGTTGGTTTTAGTGTAGCGGCTATGGCTTGTTATTAATTGTTTTGTTAATAAATTGTTTAAATATAAATGCCACTAACAAAAAAAGGGCCTAGCGGCCCTTTGTTTCATTTTTAAGACAGCGACGCTTAGTCTAAAACCTTTGCGATCGCAGTGCAAAGTGGCACCATGTTAGTGTGCGTCATACCCGCAACATTAAGCCGACCGGAACCGACAATGTAGACACCATGATCAGCCTTTAATGCATTCACTTGATCCTTATTCAGCCCTGAGAACGAGAACATACCGTTTTGTTGCTCAATAAAGCTAAAATCACGTGAGACGCCTTGCGCTTTGAGTGTTTTGACAAATTCCGTGCGCATGGCTTTAATGCGGTCTCGCATCGTGGCCAATTCTTGTAACCATTCAGCCTTGAGCGTTGGGTCATTCAGAATCGTCGTCACCACCGCTGCGCCATGGGCAGGTGGGTTAGAGTAAATCACTCGGGCGATACTTTTAACTTGGCTAAAGGCGGTGACCGCTTCTTGCTCTTGACGCCCGACCAGTGTGAAGGCACCAACGCGTTCGTTATATAAGCCAAAGTTTTTCGAGAATGAGCTTGCGATCAGCAGCTCTGGGCAGACGTTAGCGAAAATACGCAGACCGACTGCGTCTTCTTCTACGCCTTTGGCAAAGCCTTGATATGCAAAGTCAAACATAGGCAGTAAGCCTTTACGTTGGCAGAGATCTGCCAAGGTTTGCCATTCTTGCTCGGTAGGATCGATACCGGTTGGGTTATGACAGCAGCCGTGGAGTAGCACGACATCGCCCGCTGCCGTTTTCTCGAGATCAGCGACCATCGCTGAAAAATCTTTGTCATTTTTGGCCGGATCATAATAGCTGTATTCCGCGAGAGTTAAACCTGCCGCGGTAAACACGCCTTTATGGTTAGCCCAAGTTGGGTTACTGATCCAAATGGTGACATCGCCTAGGTGGCGTTTAATAAATTCACCTGCTAAGCGAAGGGCGCCGGTGCCGCCGGGAGAATGTGCGGTTTGTGCGCGTTTGTCTTTAATGACATCCGCATGCTCACCAAAAAGTAATTGCTGAACGGCAAGGCCATATTCGGCGGTGCCTGGAATGCTCAAATAAGATTTGGTGGTTTCTTTATCGAGTAGTAGTGCCTCGGCTTTTTTTACTGAGGTTAAAACGGGCGTTTCGCCGTGCTCGTTTTTATAGACCCCGACCCCGAGGTTAATCTTATCTTCACGTGGATCCGCTTTAAATTCTTCAGTTAGCCCTAGGATAGGATCAGCAGGTGCCGCAGAGATTTTCTCAAACATTGGTGTCGTCCATGGTTATGATGAATGAAAGCTAAATGCAAATAAAAGGCTGCAACCTGCAGCCTTTGGATAAGTGTATCTATTTAGAAACTGGCATTGCGTGGTGAGCGAGGGAATGGGATCACGTCACGAATGTTGCTCATTCCCGTCACGTATGAAACCAGACGTTCGAAGCCCAGACCGAAACCAGAGTGAGGGACAGTGCCATAACGGCGAAGATCGCGGTACCACCAGAAATCTTCTTTTTCTAGACCCATTTCTTCAAGGCGTTGGTCGAGCACATCTAGGCGCTCTTCACGCTGAGAGCCGCCGATGATTTCGCCGATACCCGGTGCGAGTACGTCCATCGCAGCAACGGTCTTACCGTCATCGTTCATACGCATATAGAACGCTTTAATGTCTTTCGGGTAGTTTTTTACCACAACCGGTGCATTAAAGTGCTCTTCTGCCAGGTAACGCTCATGCTCAGAGGCTAAATCAATGCCCCACTCAACGGGGAATTCAAAAGTTTGGCCGCTGTTTTGCAAAATAGTGACCGCATCGGTGTAATCCACTTGCGCAAAGTCGGCGTTGACGAATTTCTCCAAACGAGTCAGAACATCTTTATTGATCCGCTGTTCAAAGAATTGCATGTCATCTTTGCGCTCATCCAACACGGCCTTGAAAACATATTTTAACATGGCTTCTGCAAGCTCAGCAGAGTCATCAAGATCGGCAAACGCCACTTCTGGCTCAACCATCCAGAATTCAGCCAAGTGACGGCTAGTATTGGAGTTTTCTGCACGGAAGGTGGGACCAAACGTATACACTTTACTGAGTGCACAGGCGTAAGTTTCGGCATTTAACTGACCCGATACGGTCAAGAACGCTTCTTTGCCAAAAAAGTCTTGATCGTAATCGACTTCGCCTTGTTCGGTTTTTGGCACATTGGCCATGTCTAGGGTAGACACCCGGAACATTTCCCCCGCACCTTCACAATCCGACGCTGTGATCAGCGGTGCAGACATCCAGTAATAGCCTTGCTCATGGAAAAAGCGATGAATGGCTTGTGAGAGCGTATGACGTACACGTGCAACGGCACCAATTACGTTCGAACGTGGGCGGAGATGCGCCACTTCACGCAAGTACTCAATCGAATGGCGCGTTTTCGCCATTGGATACGTGTCTGGATCGTCAACCCAGCCAACGACCTTCACTGCCGTTGCCTGAAGCTCATAGGCTTGACCTTTTCCGGGCGATTCAACAACCTTACCCGTGACCTCAACGGAGCAGCCTGCGGTCAGGCGCAGAACGTCTTGCTGATAATTATCCAGCTCATTAGGGACCACGGCCTGAATAGGGTCAAAACAAGAACCATCATAAATGGCAAGAAAAGAAATACCGGCTTTGGAATCTCGGCGTGACCGGACCCATCCACGCACAGTCACTTCAGTGTCGACTGCCGCCTTGCCGCGCAGGACGTCTACTACAGGCGCGTATGTCATAATTCGCTTCTATCTCCGTTTAGGTAATGCGGCCAACGGGGTGTGACCGCATCAGTGATTTTGCAAGTTAGACTAGCAAGTTTACCTGTATCCTGTATAGCTTCAAGGTTTGAGCGTGTCTGAGAGCTGAAATTGGCCAATTAACCCTTCAAGTTGTTCAACCAGCTGCTCGAGATTTGCACTAATCGCTTTCACCTCATTAGCATTGGTTGCGGTATCGTTGGCGTGACTTTGAATACGACCCACTTGAGCGAGCAAGGCATCGGTCATTTGCGCCTGGTGATCACTTTGTTTGCTGATGTCATTGGCGTTGTCGTTGACCGTTTTAACTTGGTCGGCGATATTACCCAAAGCGGTAGAAAGTTCCATCACGGTTTCTGCACGTTGATTAGCACTTTCACTGGTCGCTTCAACCGCTTGCGCAGAGGCTTCACTGCCTGCACACAAGTTTTCAATGATGGTTTGGATTTCACCAGTGGCATCATGGCTACGACTGGCAAGGTTGCGTACTTCGTCGGCAACCACCGCAAATCCTCGGCCTTGCTCTCCGGCTCGAGCAGCTTCAATGGCGGCATTCAACGCCAATAAGTTAGTTTGCTCGGCAATTTCCCGGATCACGCTGAGGATCGTCGTTACTTGCTGGCTTTGTTGATTAACATCCAATATTTGTGTGCGTACTTGGCCAATATCAGCCACCAACTTACGAATATCATTGGCCGCGACATTCGCCAGATCACTGCCCTGATTGGCACTGCCTGCGGCAGATTCACTCAATTGCGCCGCTTCTTGAGTACGATTTTGAATGTCGTGTTGATGCTGCTGCACATCATCGATGGCTGAAGACATGTCATTGGTTTCGTGACGTTGGCTATCAGCTAATTGATCGGTATGACTTGAGACACGGATCAGGTTCATGGCCTCAGCAGACAGGGTTTCTGAGGTGCGCTGAACTTGTTGCAGGCTGGCAGAAAAGTTATCAAGCAACTGGTCGCAACTATTGCACAGTTCACCAATCTCGTCGTCACGGGTATTATTGAGGCGCTCGGAAAGATTTTTGTCATGGCTAGTGCGTTTCATAAAGGCAGAGACGCGCTTAAGCGGGGAGACCACCCAGCGGCGAATCACAGTGAGTGAGATTAAAAATCCAATCACAGCGATGCTGCCCATGATCCCAGCGGTAATTAACATTTCTCTATCGATAGTGCTATACAAAGGCTCAAGATCATACTCGAGCCGGATAACACCGAGTACGGTGCCTTCCTCTGCTACGTGGCATTGCAGACAATTGGTACCGCGATAATCGCTGCTCGCTTTCATCGGCAGGGCGACCACCAATCCTTTTCCCGCATCAGCATCAAAGGTTTCGACAATGGTTTCACCTTTGAGGGCACGTTGGTCAATGGCATCCTGAGCAGATTGCTCAGGATTTCCTGGGCCAAAAAAGCGGGTAATTGCCTCTCCACGGATCACGCGAGCGTCGTCGATGCCTTTGTGTGACAGCATTTTCTCTCGCAACGTATTACGCTGACTGATGGTGCCGGTGAGCATCAGCATATTAAGGCTATCAAAGTAGTTGGACGCTTTATCTAAGGTTTGCTCGCTGACAATCGATGTCATCAAGGCTTTTTGTTGATGCGACTGATAGGCCAGCGAGGTGGCGAGCACAAGAGCGAAAACAAGAAAAAGAGCAAGAAGAATTTTGCTCGCAAGGGTCATACGCATGAGTCAACCATTTGTTATTAATTTATAGAGTTATCAGTTCTAGCCTGTAGCGACTATGTTAAACCGAGAGCGCACTTGTGGCGGTATCCTCATATAAAATGTGTGATTTCATCGACGTAAATCGTCCCAATAATGAGATGGAAACCCGTATTGCGAGGCATTCTGGCCGCACAGACTAACGGGTGTGGTCGGATGAATGCGTTTGAGTCGGCCAGCGAATTTAAGTAGCATGCGGCCTCTTGTTGTTGTTGGAATGAAGTAAAATGACCACTGAGTTGTTTAAAGAATTTACCTTTGAGGCGGCACACCATTTACCGAATGTGCCAGAAGGCCATAAATGTGGGCGTTTACATGGGCATTCATTTACGGTGCGTTTGTATGTAGAAGGCGACGTTGATCCGTATACGGGGTGGGTGATCGACTTTGCCGAAATAAAAGCGGCTTTCAAACCGATTTATCAGCGCCTGGATCACTACTATCTCAATGACATTGAAGGGCTAGAAAATCCAACCAGTGAAGTGCTAGCACATTGGATTTGGCAACAGGTAAAACCGAATCTGCCTCTGTTAAGCCAGGTCATGGTGAAAGAAACTTGTACCGCAGGTTGCACTTATCGAGGTGAGTAACGAAACTCGACGTGAGTAACAATACTCGAGGTAAATAAGAAGCAGTCGAGAGAAATAAAAAAACGCCGAGTAGCAGTGTCCAACTTTATGAAGTCACTTCAGTACTCGGCGTTTTTTGTCGCTTTTTCGACGTGTGCTTTGCTCCATGACGGCGCGATTTATCTTGTCACCGTCATCGTCACTTAGGCGATATTCAAATACTTGTGTGTTTGCACGGATAAACGCCAGCCGCGCGCAATGCAGGTGTCGATGCAAAGTTTGGTTGCACGTGGCTTTTGGCTTACCGGCTGCAGCGCAATGGTTGCACCAGGAGAGGCTGGGCAGGTCTCAAGCAGAATCTCTAGTTGTGTAATGTCCTTTTCTGTCCCCACCGGATGTTTTATCTCATTGGCTCGCGCCATCGCACTGGCGAGAACGGGCAATTTACCGCGCATATTGATTTTGGGCGACACCGTTACCCAGGTGGCTTGGCTCGCATAGACCGTATAGGTGCCACTGGTTTCAATTTGGCATTGGCATCCAGCCTCTTCCAAGGCTTCCGTTAAAGGTACCAAATCATAAAGACAGGGTTCGCCCCCGGTAATCACGATATGCTTAGCGTGATAGCGTTGCGTGATTTCAGTGACGATATCTTCGGCTCCTAGCCAGCACCAAGTCGGTGAATCCTCTGACTTATCAATAATAAAGATCTTATCTTGCTGATCCTTATCATCCGTTTCCCAGGTTTGCTTAGTATCGCACCAGGCACATCCTACTGGACATCCTTGCAAGCGGACAAAAACTGACGGAACCCCTGTGAAGGTGCCTTCGCCCTGGATCGTTTCAAATATCTCGTTGACTCGGTACATGGTGATTAATAGCGATAGAATATGAGCTCCGCATTATGCCAACGAATAAGTTTGAGATCTTGTTTTTTAGCCCGCGATTAGAGGATGAACAGCGTTACTGTTTAGACAGGTTTTGTGAGTTTGTACGCGATTTCAAAGATACAAAGTGACAAATGTCACGTGCTAGCGGCCAATTGCTTCACAATTAGTTCGCGAAGTAAAAAAATTCACCTAAATAGGCGGTGTCAGGGTTTATCGCCACAGCCACGTAGTAATAGGAAAGGGCATGATTATTGGGCAGCCGGGACATATCGATCATATTAAGCGCAAAAATGCGGGCACGATTTATAACTTAATCGACCGTTTTGAGCCTATTTCGCGGATCGAACTCTCGAAACGCAGCCAACTGGCGCCTGCCAGTATCACCAAAATTGTGCGCGAACTGATGGACGCTCACCTTGTAAAAGAGGCGCCGATCCAAGAAACGAGCATGCGCGGGCGTCCAGCTGTAGGGCTTATGCTGGATAACGAAGGCTGGCAATTTTTGTCCATGCGTCTAGGAAGAGGTTATCTCACTCTGGCGCTGCATTCGCTAAGCAGTGAAATTTTGATTCAAGAACGGCATGAATTAACGGTGGTGGCGCAAAGTGCATTACTCACCACCGTGGTCGATCATGTCAATGCGTTTTTCTCTCGTCACCAACAAACGGTGGATCGTGTCACCAGTATTGCGATTTCGCTACCGGGCTTGGTAAATAGTGCCCAAGGCACCGTGATTCAAATGCCGCACTTTGAGGTCGACCATATGCCTCTAGGACCTGTATTACATCGTGAGACCGGTTTACCGGTATTTGTGGGGAACGACACCCGTTCTTGGGCACTAGCGGAAAAGTTGTTTGGTAACGCGAAAGAAGCAGACAGCGCCGTTCTGGTCGCGGTTCACAGCGGCGTTGGGGCCGGTATTGTGCTCGAGGGCAAAGTGCTTCAAGGGCGGATCGGTAACGTTGGCGAGTTAGGTCATATTCAAATTAAGCCCTTTGGTAAGCGGTGTTTTTGCGGTAATTATGGCTGTTTGGAAACGGTCGCAAGCCTGTCCGCGATCTATGAGCAGGTGGAGACATTGCTCAATGAAGGGCATCCGAGTTGCTTGCACGACCAACCCCTCACGATAGAGGCTATATGCGATGCAGCGGTGTCAGGCGATGGTTTGGCCCACCAAGTGATCACCGAGCTTGGGCATCACTTGGGAACCGCCATAGCGATTGTGGTGAATTTATTTAACCCAGAAAAAATATTATTTGGTGGCGAATTCAATCGTGCTAAATCGGTCTTGTATCCTGCGATCATGGAATGTTTAAAAACGCAGACGATTCCGCTGTATAGCAAGTACCTAGTCTTGGAAGAAAGCTATTTCTATACCCAAGCGACGATGCCTGGAGCGGCGATGGTAAAGCAGGCGATGTACGATGGTAATTTGCTGATGAAAGTGCTGGAGGGCTAATCGTTGCCTTGGTTGACAATTAAAAAGCGGTTAAAGAAAAAGCAGGTGTTGATGCACCTGCTTTTTTTTGATCTTGGCTAAGGGCGTTGGTTAGCTGTTTTTACGCGTTTCACCTAAGCATGCCGCCGCAGTAAATACTACGTCGGTTGAGCTATTCAGGCCCGTTTCGGCAGAGTCTTGTAAAACACCGATAGTAAAGCCAATCCCAACCACTTGCATGGCAATCTCTTGTGGAATACCAAACAAATTACACGCGAGTGGGATCAACAATAGGGAGCCGCCAGCAACCCCCGACGCGCCGCACGCGGATACCGCGGCCACCACACTCAACAGCACAGCCGTGGCGATATCCACTTGGATACCGAGTGTATGAACAGCAGCCAGGGTTAATACGGTAATGGTGATCGCCGCGCCTCCCATATTGATGGTGGCACCGAGTGGGATAGAGACAGAATAAGTATCTTCATCTAAATCAAGGCGGCGGCATAGCTGCATATTCACTGGAATGTTGGCTGCAGAGCTACGGGTGAAGAAAGCGGTGAGACCGCTCTCACGCAGGCAGCGAAAAACAAGGGGATAGGGGTTTTGACGCGTTTTGATATACACAATCAGCGGATTTACCACCAAGGCGATGGTTGCCATACTGCCGAGTAGCACCCCCAAAAGGTGTAAATACCCCATCAAAGCATCAAAGCCACTTTTCGCTAACGTGCTTGCTACTAAGCCAAAAATACCCAAAGGCGCAAACCGGATCACAAAGCGGACGATCATCGATACCCCCTCGGATACATCCGAGAAGACACGTTTGGTTTCGTTCGACGCATGATGAAGAGCAATACCTAAGCCAATCGCCCAAGCCAAAATACCAATATAGTTACCACTCATCAACGCGTTAACAGGGTTGTCAACGATATTGAAAAGTAGCGTACTTAATACCTGGCTAATACCCTCTGGCGGCGTAATGCTAGCATCCGTCGCAGCAAACTCGAGGGTAGTCGGGAACAAAAAACTCATGGTCACCGCGGTCAATGAAGCCGCAAGGGTGCCGATAAGATAAAGCCCAATAATGGGGCGCATGTTGGCCCGTTGGCCTTGTTTCTGGTTAGCAATGGACGCTGCCACTAAAACGAAAACCAAAATGGGTGCGACGGCCTTCAATGCGCTGACAAAAAGTTGTCCGAGCAATCCGGCTGTGCCAGCAAGCTCGGGGGATAGATAGGCTAAAACACCACCGGCAAGAATACCGATGAGTATTTGAAGTACCAGCGAGTTACCTCGACTGACACTGGCGAGTTGTGTTTGACTCATGTGACTCTCACTTCACTGTGTTTATTATCAATGGCTGTTAATGAATCGTTAGAAGTGACGAATTAAACCAGTTAAATTCACCCTATGTAAAGGGAAAATTGTTACTTTGAACTAGTTAGGTAGGACTGAAGTGGCGAGTTATGATTAATGAGAGGTTTATTTAGTGTAATTATTCTGTTATCACTGCAGAATAAATGGTGATAATTCTAGGTCTAGCCGAGCAAATACGTGGATTTAGGCGGCCATCTAGCATAAAAAAAGGCGACCATAGCGGTCGCCGAAGGATAACAACTAGCACAGAAATTTTTAGTAAATCGCATGTCCCACGGTATTGAGCAACTTACTCACGCCTTTTGTGAAGTAGAGAGGAGCATCTGCAATGGTATAGCAAAGGCAACCTTCTTTTGTATACGGCGTATGATGGTGACGGCTATCGAGTAAAATAAAGTCACCTGGCACATACTGACCACTTTCATCTTCAAAGGTACCGTCCAACAAAAGGGTTAACTCATAGCCCTTATGAGTATGCGCAGGCACTGAACCGCCTTCATCGATATGAAGAAAACTGGCTCGCGTTGCCCCTTCGTCGAGATTAAGTCGCGCACGTTGAACTTTACCAAAGGATGCCCAATTTGAATCGCCGAATCGTTGCAATGCTCGAGGTAAGGCATATGTTTTTTCACCGACAGTAATTTGTGTTGCGCGCGCTTCAGGTTGTTCCGCGCCAGATTGCGTCAGCGCATCGGCATCGTTGGCAGCCGCTTGTTCAAAAATGGCGGATAGCATTTCATCTTCAGCGTTGTGATCCCACTCATTTACCATCAACGCTTCGTCGCCGACTGTTTCTTGATCAAACGCCACTGATGCAAGCTTTTCTTCTGCAGTGGCCACGTAAGCTTGGCACTCCTGGCAAAGTTCAACATGAGCAGACAACGCAATCGCCATCGAAGTCGGCAATTTGCCAGCAGCAAAAGCATCCAGTAAATCGGTCGATGGGTGATACTTAATCATTGTTTTACCTCCAGGTGATTGCGAAGCTTTTCTAGACCTAAACGCAATCGGGACTTGACGGTGCCCAATGGCACATTTAATTGTTCTGACAACTCTTGATGAGTCAATTGCTTGAGATAAACCCCTCTAACCACCTGCTGCTGGACCGCGGGTAACTCGTCAATAAAACTGAGAAGCTCTTGGTCCATCATGTACTGAGCACCGGAATCTGTTTCGTTGTCCTGTTGCCCTGACTCGAGAATGGGCCAGATATCATCGCTAAAATTGTCTTCGCGATTCGATTGCACCTTGCGGAGCATATCGAAGCTTAAGTTACGCATGATAGTGAATACCCATGTCGTCGCCGCGCCTTTGTCAGAATTATACAAGTGGGCTTTGCGCCATACCACTAGCATGGTTTCTTGTACTAATTCCATTGCTTGGCCGTCGGCTCTTAAATGTTTTGAACCATAAGCGCGTATCTTAGGGCCAAAAAATCGGAACAAACGTTCGAACGCTATGCGGTCGCGGTCTTCTGCAACTTTTGCTAATAATTCAGACAACTCTTCCTTCGTCACGTCAGTCATGTTGGCACGCGTGTCCCGTCTGGAAATGGTGGTCTCAGTATACATGGTTTGTGGCGCAGTCATAGTTGAGTCCTATCTGTCGTAGCCGTCCATCTCGCTTCCAATACGAGGCTTAAAACAATTGGATCACTCGACTTCTTGCTCGAGAAGCTGACTGATAAATTGCTTCGCCTCTTCTGCCGATTCTTGCGCGATAAACCATTGTTTTTGCGCGTTAGAAAGCGGCAAAATTTCTAACCAGCGTTGGCAACTCCAGGTTAAGTCTTCGAAATACGGCGCCTCATATTGCTCAGCATGATCCGGGTGGGCGGCGAAGACATTTTTAAGTCCTGCGGCGATACGCATTTTTTCTTCATTTTCTTCCTGGTCAATAAACTCGTCATGTGGCCAGTCATTCAGTGCCTGTATCTCGCCCACCCAGAGCTTGTCGGCCTCTTGCTCTGTCGATTGAATTTTTACCCGTTGACGACCTGCAATGGTAATGCCTAATAAACCATCGGGTAGTGTTTCAAAATCGACAATGTCCACCAGTGTGCCATATCGATATAAACGTTTACCTTGCATCATCGCTAGCACGAATCCCTGTTGATTCGCCGAGCATTCACGGACCAAGCGCAAATAGCGAGGTTCAAAAATGCGCAGCTTAGCTCTGCCCCCGGGTAGTAAGAACAAGGGTAGAGGAAACAGCTTCGTCATATCTACGCCTCCTTATTGATTCAACATGCCTGCCACTACGCGACCAGGGTTGGATACGATCAAGACAGAGACTGCATTACCACAATCAGGTTGACATCATTATAAGCTGTGGCATTCTGGACGTCTAAACATCTACTTTTCTAAGGGAATCGGAATGACGTTAAAGCGACCAGGATTTTGGATTGCGTCAGTGTTACTGGCGTTGGTTATTAGCGGCTGCTCAGATCAGCCAGAAACGATAAAGATTGGTGCGACTGTCGGTCCCCATGCGCAAGTCGTAGAAGCGGTTGCGAAACAGGCTAAAACCGAAGGAATTCATGTCGAAGTGGTGGAATTTTCGGATTACATCTCTCCGAATGCCGGTTTGGCAGATGGCAGTCTTGATTTAAATAGTTACCAACATCAGCCGTTTCTCGATAACTTTAATCAAAACCATGATAGTGAATTGGTCTCGATTGGGCGTTCCATCCTTATGCGGATGGGGGTTTACTCAGACAAAGTACAGCGCGTGGACGATTTACCCCAAGGCGCACAAATTGCGATCCCTAACGATCCGACCAACGCCGGGCGCGCCTTGCTATTACTGCAAGACGCAGGGCTGATCACCTTGGCCGATAACGTTGGCTTTCAAGCGACGCTACAAGATGTTACCGCTAACCCCAAGCAGCTCGATTTTGTCGAAGTAGAAGCGGCACAACTGCCTCGCAGCCTACAAGATGTCGATGCCGCTGCAATTACCATGAACTATGTGATGTCATCAGGGCTTAATCCAAGTGATCAAGGTATTTTCTTAGAATCGAAAGACGCACCGCTCGCAGTGATGGTTGTGGCAGCGCGGGCAGAGGATAAAGATAATCCGACCTATCAGCGTTTGTTGGCGCTATTTCAATCAGAGGCAACACGTGCGTTTCTACAAAAAACCTTTGATGGCACGATCGAACCGGCTTTCTAGTTTTTAAAACCGGCCAGCGATAGCTGGCCATTGATGTACATTCTCAATCATTGTTTACCATTCAGGGAGTTATTGCGTTAACATGCCTCTCAGCTTGTGGTTTTAGCATTCGCTAGAGTCACAGTTTCCTCGCTCGCCTAACACACAGAACGCATAGGAATTGAGATGCAATCGGCTACTCGTCCATTTAATTGGTCGCCCGTATTGCTGGCATGCTTAACGGTCAGTATCGGGCAATTCAGCATGGGATTGGTTTTTCCATCATTACCTTGGATCGCTCGTGACTTCAATCTCAGCATGGACGATGTCCAACTGCTTATTTCCGCTTACCTGCTCGGGTTTGGCCCGTCACAATTTATCTATGGCCCCATTTCGGATGCACTCGGACGCCGTCGCGTGCTATTAGCCGGTGTCTTGCTTTCACTGGTTGGGTTAACCGTGATGGTGAGCTTTAGCGCCAGTTTTACCGGGTTGGTGATTGGCCGTTGTATTCAGGGGATGGGCACGGGGTGTTGTGCCGTCCTCTCGCGAGCCTTTACCCGTGACTCGTATTCGGGGGATCAGCTTCCTCAAGCCATGTCATACCTGATCATGGTCGCCTCATTTACGCCCATTGTGGCTCCTGTGATTGGTGGCTTTGTTAACCATAACTTAGGCTGGTTGGCGATCTTTATTTTATTGATGGTTTATACCAGCTTGGTGTGGTGTGTGCTCTTTTTCTTATTTAAAGAGAGTATGCATACGCGATCGCCATTACCTAAGATAAAAGTGATCCTTGGTCGTTATGGCGCACTGTTAAAAACGCCATACTTTCTTTATTTCGCCAGTATCAGCTGGTTGAACTTCACCTTGGTGATCACCACGGTGTCACTGATGCCATTTTTGATGCAAGAGCGCATCGGGATGACCTCGGATCAATATGCCTTGTGGGCGCTCATTCCTACTTGCGGGTTACTACTGGGCAGCACGCTGGTGTCGCGTATTCGTCCACGTTTAGGTACCAAACGCATGCTGTTGATGGCACCGGTGATGCAGCTCATCTCAGCGATATGGCTATGGTTTACCCCCATGGATCCCTTGCTGCTGATGATAGGGCAGTTTTTTATGGTGTTTGGTAACGGGATTGCGCTGCCGTGCTCCCAGTCGCAGGTGATGCAGCCTTACTCTAACCAAGCCGGCACCGTCGCTGCGCTCTCCGGTGGTGGACAGATGATTATTTCCGCGTTGATGAGTATGGCGCTATTGAGCTTGGGGGTTAGCGAAGCATGGCACCTTGGTGTGGTGGTTGGCGTCTTTGCGCTGCTCTCCGTTCATAATATCTTTCGTGGCTTCGCAGCACCGAAAGTCAACGTCGCCAATGGCACCATCTGACGGAATACAGAATACAGAAAGAGCCGATGCAAGCGCGATCTGCTCTCTTCTGTACTCCGCAAGCGAAGCGCTCTGTATTCAAAAATCCTGAATATCGCGTAGGTCGGCATAAGCGCCTTCTCGATCGCGCAAGCTTGGTGTGGTTTACGCCGCGCGCCCGTTGCACGGCGCCATCCGACATCGGGGTTAAATTTGGCACCGATCGTGACTGACGCCCTATCTACTCACCAAAAAACTGCGTAATTGCGGTGATCATCCCTTGGGTGAGTTGGTGGAGTTGGTCGTCGCGGATGCAATAGGGTGGCATCACATACACCAGTTTACCGAACGGGCGAACCCAAATGCCTTGGGCGGTCATTAAGGGCTGGATATCAGCCAGATTTACCGGGTCGGTCAGCTCTATCACGCCAATTGCGCCAAGCACACGCACGTCCGCCACACATTCCAATGCGCGAGCAGGCGCCAAGCCAGTTTTCAGCTGCTGCTCGATATGCGCGATGGTCTGCGGCCAGTCACTTTCTAGCAAGGTATCAATGCTGGCGCAGGCCACGGCACAGGCGAGTGGATTACCCATAAAGGTAGGACCGTGCATAAAACAGCCTGCATCACCGCCACAGACAGTATCGGCCACATGGCGGGTGGTGAGCGTGGCGGCCAAGGTCATGTAGCCGCCGGTCAGTGCTTTACCGACGCAGAGTATATCTGGGCTGATCCCCGCGTGGTCGCAGGCAAATAGTTTTCCAGTTCGGCCAAATCCGGTGGCAATTTCATCCACAATCAGCAGTACATCAAATTCATCGCACAGAGCGCGCACTTGACGCAGGTATTCGGGGTGATAAAAGCGCATACCACCTGCGCCTTGCACGATGGGCTCTAAGATCACCGCGGCCAGTTGACCGTGATGGGTGGTGAGTGCGTCGCGCATAGGCTGCATGTCGTTAGGGTTCCACTCACCGTCAAAGCGGCTTTGTGGGGAGGGCACAAAATGATGCTGAGGCAGAAACCCTTTGTAGAGTTTGTGCATCGAATTATCAGGATCCGTCACCGACATGGCGGCGAACGTGTCGCCATGATAGCCATGACGCAAGGTCAAAAACTGTGCGCGTGACTCGCCGCGCCCCTGCCAATATTGCATCGCCATTTTAAGTGCCACTTCTACTGACACAGAGCCAGAATCGGCCAAAAACACTTGCGTGAGCGGGGCGGGTGAATGTGCGACCAAGCGCTCGCAAAGCGATACCGCGGGCTGGTGGGTGAGACCGCCAAACATCACATGCGACATCTTATCGATTTGCTGATGCGCTGCGGCGTTTAAAGCAGGGTGGTTATAGCCGTGAATGGCTGCCCACCATGACGACATGCCATCAATCAGGACAGTGCCATCTTCAAGAAGCAGTTCCGCGCCGCTTGCGTGTGAGACGGGCAAGCAAGGCAAAGGATCGAGCGTTGAGGTGTAGGGATGCCAGATATGTTCACGGTCAAAATAGGTGCTAATGCTCATAAATGAATCAGATGTAAACCAGTGTGATCTTGTTGTGTTGACAGGTTAGCGTCTGTGGGTAGACTAGCCAAGCATTAAAACGACAACAACGGGGAAAACCGCGTGGAAATAAGACACAACTGGACCGTACAGGACGTGCAAGCATTGTTCGATAAACCCTTTATGGATTTGCTGTTTGACGCGCAGCAAGTGCATCGTGAATATCATCCTGCCAATCAAGTGCAAGTCAGCACGCTGTTATCGATCAAAACCGGCGCGTGTCCAGAAGATTGCAAATATTGCCCGCAAAGTGCGCGGTATCGCACCGATGTTGAGAAAGAGCGCTTAATGGAAGTGGAACGCGTGCTCGAAGCGGCGGAGAAAGCCAAAGCCTCAGGCGCGACGCGCTTTTGCATGGGGGCGGCGTGGAAAAACCCCAAGCAACGCGATATGCCGTATTTGCTCGATATGATCCAAGGCGTCAAAGGATTAGGGTTGGAAACCTGCATGACATTGGGCATGTTGGATGCGGAGCAAGCCAAGACCTTGTCGGAGGCGGGTTTGGATTACTACAACCACAATCTCGATACCTCACCTGAGTTTTACGGCAACATCATTACCACGCGGACGTATCAAGAACGCCTTGATACCTTATCTAACGTGCGAGAAGCGGGAATGAAGGTGTGTTCCGGTGGCATTATTGGGTTGGGTGAAAGTGCCCGCGATCGCGCTGGTTTGTTGGTCGAGCTGGCCAATATGCCTGCTCACCCAGAAAGCGTGCCGATTAACATGCTGGTCAAAGTAAAAGGCACACCGCTTGAGAACGTCGATGACGTTGACCCGTTCGATTTCGTCCGCATTATCGCGGTGGCGCGGATCATGATGCCCAAATCGGCAGTGCGACTGTCTGCCGGGCGCGAAGACATGAACGAGCAAATGCAAACCTTGTGCTTTATGGCTGGCGCCAACTCGATATTCTACGGCTGCAAGCTGTTGACCACACCAAACCCTGACGAAGACGCGGACATGCAGCTATTTAAAAAGCTGGGTATCAATCGCGAAGCGGTCAGCCAAAAGCCCGATCAAGTCACTGAGCATGACTTACTTGAGCAAGTGGCCGAGCGAGTGGCATCGCGCCCGCAAGAGGGCGATTTGTTCTACGACGCCAGTGTCTAAGCACCATGACTGACACAACATCAGCGCTGCTCCGTCGTTATCAGGACGAACTGGCCGCACGCCAGCAACAAGGCCTATGGCGGCAAAGTGGTGACAATGCCGTCGCCGAGTCATGGCGCAACTTTGCGGGTAATGATTATTTGGGCCTTGCGCAAGATCCGCGGCTGGTCAAAAAGGCGCAGCAGCATCTTGAACGCTGGGGTGTGGGCGCGACGGCGTCGCCGGTAGTATCTGGTTTTACCGCCGCGCATCAATCCCTTTGTGATCAGCTGTGTGACTGGCTGGGTTACCCGCAAGCGATACTGTTTAACAGTGGTTTTGCCGCCAATCAGGCGTTGTTGTTTACGCTGTTAGGTAAAGACGATGCCTTGTTTCAAGACAAACTCAACCACGCCTCCTTGATTGAGGCCGGCGTATTGAGCCCTGCCACACAGCGGCGTTTTCGTCATAACGACATGGCACACCTTCGCCAACTGCTCGCGAAACAAACCCAGCCGTCCGCATCGCTGATTGTCTCAGAAGGGGTATTCAGCATGGATGGCGATGTATCGCCAACCGAAAGCCTTGCCACGATTGCCAACCAATCGGGGGCGCTCTGGGCTCTGGATGATGCGCATGGGATTGGCGTGTTAGGGCGAGAAGGCGAGGGCAGTATCAGTCGTGGCGCGCGGCCAGATATTTTAATCGTGACGTTTGGAAAAGCCCTGGGCGTGGCGGGGGCGGCAGTGTTGGCTTCTCCCACCATCATTGACTATTTGCGCCAGTTCGCTCGCCATTATGTGTACTCGACGGCCATGCCACCCGCGCAAGCGGCACTCATTGAGGATGCAATTAGGCTGGCACGAACAGAGCACTGGCGGCGAGAAACACTCAGCGCCCATGCCGAACAGTTAGCGCAAGGGCTCCACGACTGGTTAGRGACGACGTCTGCTTGCGAACCGAATGCTTCAAATACGCAGCCTTTACCGCGACTGCTTGCGACGCCTAGCCCGATCAAACCGCTGATTATCGGCGATTTGGCAGCGTTACAGCAGGTAAATCACGCCTTGATGAAGGCCCATATCCGAGTAGGAGCGATTCGGCCACCGACTGTGCCTGCCAACACCGCACGTCTGCGGATCAGCCTGTCCGCGCAGCATCAAAAAACAGATATCACCGCATTGATTGAGGCGCTTAAGCCGGTATTGGCGAGCGACAAAGCGTGTGGGGTGACAGCATGACAGTGGCCGATAAACAAGCGATTGCTCGAGCGTTTGGCCGAGCCGCGCCCCATTATGACGACAGTGCGACGCTGCAGCGCCGTGTCGGTCATCGGTTAATGGCATTGGCTGAGTCAGAGCAAAAGGCTATCCATCTCAGTACCGTTATAGATGTCGGCTGTGGCACCGGCTATTTCACCCAGCAGTGGATGACTCACGCTAAAACAGTGATTGGACTGGATCTCAGTGCTCCTATGCTTGCGACGGCAAAAGCGCGCTGCGGTGATGCCATGCTAGGCGTACAAGCTGATGCGGAGCATTTGCCGCTGGCTGATAACAGTGTCGATCTGGCATTTAGTTCGTTAGCGCTGCAATGGTGTGACGATTTGCACGTGCCATTGGCGGAGCTGCGTCGGGTCGTTAAACCCGGTGGGCAAATTCTTGTTTCAACACTGCTCAACGGATCCTTGTGTGAACTCGACAGCGCGTGGCAACAAGCATGCGGCACGTCACGAGTGAACAGCTTTATCTCCTTCTCAGAGTTACAACAGGCAACCCAACGCGCCGGGTTGACACATGCAACCGTGTTGCAAGAGAGCGAACAGCTGACCTTTGCCAATGCCCAAGCGGTGATGAAAAGCTTAAAAGGCATCGGCGCCACCTATCGGCCGCAAGGGGCGGGGCAGCAAGGGCTGGCGACAAGAGCGCAGTTTAGCGCGGTAGAAAAGGCGTATCAGCGTTTTGCACTCGCCGCCAACACCTTGCCGGCGACCTATCAAATTGGCTACATAGTGATTAACCACCATGCATGACAGTTTCTTTATTACCGGCACCGACACCGAAGTGGGGAAAACCTATACCACGGCGGCGCTGTTGCACGCTTTTATCAAACAAGGTTATCAAGCGGTGGGCTACAAGCCTGTCGCCGCTGGTGCCGATTTAGCGCCTGACTACCAACTCAATAGTGACGCTGTCACTTTACAGCGCGCCAGTGCGATTGCATTGCCGTATGCCGCTATCAACCCAGTGTTGTTAGAAACGCCATGCTCGCCGCACTGGGCGGCCGTGTTAGCCAACAAGCCCATCGATACCCAGATGTTGAGCGATGGGCTCGCGCATTTAAAACAGCAGGCCAGCCCAGTATTGGTAGAAGGGGCTGGCGGCTGGCAAGTGCCACTGAGTGAGACTGAAACGCTTGCCGATTGGGTGGTTGCCCATCAACTGCCAGTGATCATGGTGGTGGGAATAAAGCTTGGCTGTTTAAACCATGCTTTACTCACCGCAGAGGCCATACGTGCACGCGGGCTTACGTTAGCTGGATGGGTGGCAAACGCCGTGGATCCCAAGGCGCAGCACAGTGACGAAATGGTGCGCTATCTTGACGCGCATTTAGATGCGCCTTGTCTGGGGCACTTGCCGTTTGCTGCCGATGCTTCGCCAACACAATGCGCGAGTCACTTAGATGTTTCGCGGTTGTAAACAATTTATGGAAATGTAGCGATCAAAAAAGCCAGCACTATGCTGGCTTTGTCTATTCAGTCGCTGATGCAGATAGACCGTTACTTTTGGTCGCCTCGCACGCCCATTAAGTTTTGCTGTATCTCTGCCATTTGACGTGCCGCCGACGCGTCATCTGACGCTAATCCAAGCTCTGAACAGGCTTCATCAAAGCTCATGCCGAGATGACAGGTTAAGATGTCGATCGCGACGCGGTAATTTTCTTGCTCTGCCATGGTCTCACTCCATTGATAACGCGTTGCAAGGATGACGTATGCAACAGTTTGTGATTTATACTGTCTGATGAGGGTGTCTGCGCGTTGCGAAACAGCCTCGTGAGTGTCGTAGTTTTAAACAGCTGGGTATAAATTAGCCTGACTCGAGCGCGAAGACAACTCGACCAAAGTCTATAGTCGTGGCTTTTTGTCTTTTTTATTGGCTTTTTCTGTATTGTTTATTTTTAAGCCAATGAAAAATGAGACAAATACATAGTTTGGCGAGAGGTCACATTTTGTTTAGATTAGATGGGAATAACGTGCCACACTAACTGGTCGGAGCTTGATGACGACATCACTTTATTGGTAACAAAATGCATCAAAGGATTGTTTTTATCTTGAATGCCCATACTATTTTCATCAATACAGCTTTCACCAATACAATTTTTACTAATACAACGTCCACCAATACAACTTCTACCAATACAACAAGCAAGCGCTGAACACTGGGTTTAAGCGACGGAGAGACATAATGAAACGCATAGGATTATTTCTTGCTACCAACTTTGCGGTACTGATTGTATTTAGCATTGTGCTAAATATTATTTATGCCGTGACTGGCATGCAGCCGGGGAGCTTGTCCGGACTGCTAGTGCTGGCGGCCGTCTTCGGTTTTGGTGGTTCGATCATTTCGCTACTGATGTCTAAATCGATGGCGCTTCGTTCTGTCGGCGCGCAAGTGATTGAGCATCCACGTAACGAAACCGAGCACTGGCTAATGAACACCGTGAGCCAACAAGCACAACGTGCTGGGATTGGCATGCCAACGGTCGCGATTTATAACTCACCCGACATCAACGCCTTTGCCACCGGTGCTAAGCGTAACGATTCTGTCGTGGCGGTCTCGACCGGGTTAATGCAAAACATGACTCGCGATGAAGCCGAAGCGGTACTGGCGCATGAAATCAGTCACATCGCTAATGGTGACATGATCACCATGACCTTAATGCAAGGCGTCGTGAACACCTTCGTGATCTTTATTTCACGTGTGATCGCAGGGGCAGTCAGTGGCATGAATAGTGACGAAGAAGGCGAAGGCGGCGGCAACTGGATGATGTATTTCCTGATCTCTTCCGTGTTGGAAATCGTCTTTGGTATTCTGGCCAGCATCCTCACCATGTGGTTTAGCCGTCATCGTGAATTCCGTGCTGATGCTGGATCTGCGCAGCTGGTGGGCAAACAGAAAATGATTGCAGCACTTGAGCGCTTAAAAGTGAGCCAAGAGCCAAAGCTAGAAGGATCGATGATGGCGTTCGGTATCAACGGCAAGAAAACACTGAGCGAGTTGTTTATGACGCACCCGCCGCTAGAAAAACGCATTGATGCCTTGCGTCGTGGTGATCACTTATAACGGGCGCTTTTTCATGCTCGACCACAGCCAGCATCAAATCATGCTGGCAAATGATAAGTACCAAGTTTAAGCGGCCTGCGGGTCGCTTTTTGTTTGTGCACGACGCCATTTGATCACATCACTGGCTAACACAGCGCCAAACACGATCAACGCCATCGCCGCCAGAGTGAGTATGCTAACCGTTTCACCGAAAACCGGTATGGCCATTAACGCGGCCACCACAGGCGTAAATGCCCCCATCGCGGCACTCATTTCAGCTCCTAACCGGCGAATGGCAAAGGCGTAGCTGTAGTTGGCAATAATCCCCACGCCCAAGCCTTGAGCAAAAATGTGATAGCCAAGTTCATTGAATGGCGCTTGGAGTAGGTTAAACGAAATAAGCCCAATCAATGCGCCCACTGGCAGCAGTAATACAGCCGATATCGCTAATACCGCACCGGCTTCCGCAGCACTTAATCCTGTCACGCGTACGCCAATGGTAAACCAGGCCCAACTGATACTGGCTGCGAGCAAAATCAGATGGCCTTGGGTGACAGGCCAAGGTGAAAAGAACAAGGAGTGCCATAAAAATGCGCCAATACCGAGCACAATCAGACTAATGCCTAATCGTCGTCCCATGGAGAGCGATTCGCCATAAACAGTCCAAGCAATGGTGGAAACAAACAGCGGTAAGATCCCAGGTATTAATGAGGCTCCGTCAGCCACAGGCGCAAACTGCATCCCCGTGGCAGCCAGCAGATAAAACGGTAACCCTGCGCCAAATGCAATCGCAAACAGATAACGTTTGGGGGTAGTGACAATATGGCGTACTCGATGACGACTCAACCAACCAAATAACAGCGCGGCGGGTAAGAAGCGCAATAAGGCAATATCGCCACTGGTTAATACCGATTGGCTGGCCTGACGTAATGAAATAAACAAGCTTGCCCAGATAGTCACGGTCAAGCCCATGGCAAGCATGCCCAATAAACGTTGTGAAGGTGCAGGCATCATTAATCACTTCCTTGTCGATTCGTTATTTAAGTGTGACAGCGTCAAAGAAGAGATTGGTGGCAAAATAAAGGATGATTTAAGCCAGGATTAGCGATTATCATCTTTTTATGGCTATAAATTAATAAAAACCATCAAGGAGGCGGTTTGGACAATAAAGACAAAGCGATTCTTGCGTTATTGCAGGATGATGCGCGCCGTACTGTTGCCGAGATAGCCGATGCGGTTGGGCTCTCGTTTTCGCCGTGCGCAAGACGGATTAAAAAGCTTGAGGCTGATGGGATCATTGCCTCATACCAGGTCACACTCAACCGTCAGCGGATTGGGCTAAACATGACATTTTTTGTCAATGTCAGCCTGAGTAACCACCGAGAAGAGGCAATTGTTACCTTTGAGCATGCGCTAGTGGAAATGGATGAAGTGATTAACGGCCATGTGATATCGGGCACGTATGATTATTTACTGGAAGTAGTCAGTCGCGATCTGCCGCACTACGAAGCCTTTATGCGTCAGCTGCAAACGCTCGCCATGGTGAAAGACATCAATACCAATGTGGCGATCCGCGCGGTAAAACAAGGCGCAGCACTCAAGGTATAGCGCAGCGCTTAAAGTCTAGCGCTGCGCCAGAATCACACGATGGAAAAACGGCGATAAACCGATAGCGCGTGATTAGCTAAGGTGCTGGTTGACCCAGTCGCTGAACGCATTTTGTGGCAAAGCACCATTTAAGACATCAACCCGTTCGCCGTTTTTAAACACCATCAGGGTCGGAATGCTACGAATGCGATATTGCGCCGCGAGGGCTTGTTGGGCCTCGGTATCAACTTTCACAAAACGGGCACGACCTGATTCCTGCTCTGCCACTGCTTCAAAAGCGGGTGCAAAGCTTTGACAGGGGCCGCACCAGGTAGCCCAGAAATCGACGACAACCGGCTTGTCGCTGTTTAATAAAGCGGCAAAGTTATCCGTAGTGCCTTCGATAGGCTTGCCATCGAGCAGTGCCGATTGACACTTACCACAGTTAGGTGCGTCATTAATGCGCGCTTCAGGAATACGGTTGGTTGCTTGGCAGTGGGGGCAGCGCGAGGTAAGAGTTGTCATTGTGCGTCCTCGTTGAATGATTTACCCCTAATGTAAGCGCCTTTGTGTGATAGCCCAAGTCGAAATAATCAATCACTTAAATAGAAAAAGCCGATGACAGTGTCACCGGCTCGTTTTCTTTTGCCTTACTGCTTGCTAGCTAGCCTTGTTAAAGGCCATCAACCACGCCAAGGATTGCGCTGAGCATGTCTCGGCCAAATGCTTGGCTGCGCGCGGGTGACCAGCCAAAGTCAGGATCGGGATGATTGTTATGATCTTTAAACGGCATTTCGACCGTGTACGACAAACACTTAAAGCGCTCACCAATCCAATTTGAGCCAACGGTTAAGTTCGCTTTGCCTGGTGCATCTTTTTCATAGCCGTGCTCGTCTTGAAACTCCGGCGTCACGGTAAGCAGCGTACGCTTAAATCTGTCTTCCAAGTCCGCCATGCGCGCATCATAAGAGGGGATGCCCTCACAGCCGGCGACAAAGTTATATGGGATGGCCTCGTCACCGTGGATATCCAAACACATTTTTACCCCAGTTTGCTCCATACGGGCACGAACATGATACACCTCGGGACTGCGTTCAAGGGTGGGCGACTGCCACTCGCGGTTCAAGTTTGCGCCCACCGCATTAGTGCGTAGGTGGCCGCGCACACTGCCGTCGGGATTCATGTTCGGCACCACATAAAAATCAGCTTTTTCTAGTAATGCCTGTGCAGTGGTATCGGTGTCGTCAAGCAATCGGTCGAGTAAACCTTCCATAAACCACTCCGCCATGCTTTCGCCGGGATGCTGGCGCGCAATCAGCCAAATGGGCGTTTTCGGTTGAGTAGACTCGCTTAAATCCGCGCGGATTTTCAACAAACTAATATCACGACCATCCAAGGTTTGTCCTAGCGTTTCGAGCTGGCACTGTGGATAGGTCTGCGCCTGGTGAATGAGATCCAAATGGCGTTCATAGCTATAAGGCGCGAAGTAGGCAAAGTACATCGAACCATGTTGCGGCGTGACCTTAATCGTTAAGGTGTCGCCATCAAACTCGGTTGGCACGCGGAACCAGGTATCACGGTCATATGAGGCAACGGCTTGGTAATCTTTCCAGCCTTCAGGATAGGCCGACCCAGCGAGCTGTTGAATGTGGAGTGTATGAGCCTGATCCACGTCCGCTTCTAAGCGAAAATGGAACCACTGATAAAATTCAGATTGATTGTCATGATGAATGGCAAGCTGGATATTATTGATGTCACTATCATTTAGAACGCGAATATTCCCGCTATCGAACTGACTAAAAATACGCATAGAGCATCCTTTTTCTGTTGAAGGGCCAGCTGTGTTTGCGCCGGAAGGATAAGCCTTATTATTATTTTCGCTTCGTCTGTTGCCTATTTGAGCAGACATTGGGCGTTTACAGGCTTATGCTGATTAATCTCAGTGATTATCTTGCCGTGCCAAAGGTGAGCTGGCAAGGTGCTATCAAGATTCAAGCGAACTCGCCAGCCTTTTAACACAAAAAAGGAGCCATTATGCAGCTTCACGATCAGGCGCTACTCAAATCTCAGGCCTTAATCAATGGCCAATGGGTTGATGCCAATCATCAAACCACACGTTCAGTCACGAACCCTGCTAACGGTGAGTGCTTGGCAACGGTGCCTAATATGGGGGCGGAGGAAACACGTCGCGCGATTGATGCTGCCGACGCCGCCTTGCCCGAGTGGCGAGCACTCACCGCCAAAGCTCGAGCTGAGATCCTCTATCGCTGGTATGAGCTCATGCTCGAGCATACCGAGGACTTAGCCGCGATCATGACCGCGGAGCAGGGCAAACCGCTGAAAGAATCTGCCGGTGAGATCCAATACGCCGCGTCGTTTTTGCAATGGTTTGCTGAAGAAGCCAAACGTGTGAATGGCGCAACTATTCCTGCCGAGCAGGCCGATAAACGCATCTCAGTGATCAAGCAGCCCATAGGTGTGACAGCAGCCATCACGCCTTGGAATTTCCCCGCCGCCATGATCACCCGTAAAGCAGCGGCCGCGCTTGCTGCTGGTTGTACCATGGTGGTCAAACCGGCCAGCGACACCCCTTTATCAGCGTTGGCGTTGGGTGAATTAGCGCAGCGTGCCGGCGTACCTGCTGGCGTGCTAAGCATTATCACCGGGACGGCGGGTCCGATTGCAGATACCTTATGTGCCGATGTACGTGTGCGTAAACTCTCCTTTACCGGCTCGACCGACATTGGCGCGCAGCTAATGGAAAAATGTGCACCAAGCATTAAAAAGCTGTCGTTGGAGCTTGGCGGTAACGCCCCATTTATCGTCTTTGATGACGCCGATATTGATGCCGCCGTAGAAGGGGCGATTGCCGCTAAATTCCGTAACGCGGGACAAACATGCGTGTGCGTGAATCGTATTTACGTGCAATCGCGTATTTATGACACATTTGCTGAAAAATTCACCGAGGCAGTGAGCCAATTACGCGTTGGGCAGGGTACTGACAGCAACGTTGACATTGGTCCGTTGATTAATCGTGGCGCCATCGACAAAGTGAAAGCACACTTGGACGACGCCCAGCAACACGGTGGCAAGATTTTATTGGGGGGTGACTGCCCCGATTTAGGCGACAACTTCACCCAACCGGCGGTGATTAAACACGCGACCTCGGCGATGCGGATTGCGAAAGAAGAGACCTTTGGTCCTGTCGCACCGCTGTTCGCTTTCGACGATGAAGCGGAAGCCATCGCCATGGCCAACGACACGGAATTTGGCTTAGCGTCGTATTTTTATGCCCGTGACATCAGCCGTGTACACCGCGTTGCCGAAGCGCTGGAATATGGCATGGTGGGGATTAATACCGGTTTGATCTCAACGGCGGTAGCACCGTTCGGAGGGGTCAAACAATCTGGGTTAGGACGCGAAGGATCGCAATGGGGCTTGGATGAATACCTCGAAATGAAGTACCTATGTTTGGCGCTGTAACCATGTGCTGGCATAACGACACACGGAAAGCGTGTCAATCTGGTGTGGAAAATTACTGACACATCATCAACACGCTACCTGGGTTATAGCCGCGAGACTGGTGAGATTGTCGCCGTATTGGCGACGATCTCGTCACTTGGATTGTTTTTTATCAGCTTAATGTATGAATATTTGTGATTCGGCACATCTGCTCTGTTGTTGCCTTTTCATCCGTGGTAAAACTTAAGAGATGCGTAAGACAAGTCCAACCGTTGCGTTCACGCAGCATGTTGGCGAACCAAACCAAGTGGAGATACAAGTTTGATCAATGTTTTTCTTGTAGATGATCACGAGCTGGTTCGCACAGGGATTCGGCGTCTTTTAGAAGACGTTCGTGGCATAAAAGTGGTAGGGGAAGCCGACAGCGGTGAAGCCGCACTCAAGTGGTGCCGRCAAAATCACGCCGATATTGTCCTGATGGACATGAATATGCCAGGTATCGGCGGGTTAGAGGCCACACGTAAGTTGCTTCGCTACTCGCCAGACGCCAAAATTATTGTGCTCACAATTCACACTGAAAATCCGTTCCCAACCAAGGTGATGCAAGCCGGTGCGGCAGGGTATCTCACCAAGGGCGCAGGGGCTGATGAAGTCGTGAATGCGATCCGCATGGTGAACAGTGGCCAACGCTACATTTCACCTGATATTGCCCAGCAAATGGCGCTGAGTCAGTTTTCTACCTCTTCTGATAATCCTTTCAAAGAGCTGTCAGAGCGCGAACTGCAGATCATGTTAATGATCACCAAAGGGCAAAAAGTGACCGATATTTCAGAGCAGTTAAACCTCAGTCCAAAGACGGTGAACAGTTATCGCTATCGCTTATTTAGCAAGCTAGATATCAATGGTGATGTGGAGCTAACCCACCTTGCTATTCGTCACGGCATGTTAGATACCGAAAGCCTTTAAAGCGAAGTTAAGCAGTACGAGATCGCGCAGTGCCAAACACCTTTGATGCCAAGAGTTTTCTTAAAACCGTGCCTCACCAGCCAGGCGTTTATCGAATGATGAACGCCACCGGTGAGATCATTTATGTGGGTAAAGCGAAAGATCTCAGCAAGCGATTAGCCAGTTACTTCCGGCTTCAGGTGTCGAGTGAGAAAACTAAAGCACTCGTCCGTCACATTGCTGATGTGGAAGTCACCGTCACCCACACTGAAACCGAAGCGTTAATTCTTGAGCACAACCTGATCAAGCAGCATCGTCCAAAATACAACGTCTTGCTGCGTGATGATAAAACCTACCCGTACATTTACCTCAGTGGCCATGAGCACCCACGGCTGGCGATCCATCGTGGCGCGAAAAAGAAAAAGGGCGAATATTTTGGCCCGTTTCCCGATGCCAACGCGGTGCGTAAAAGCCTGCACTTATTGCAGAAAATCTTTCCTGTTCGCCAGTGTGAAGACTCGGTGTATGCCAACCGCAGCCGTCCGTGTTTAATGTATCAAATTGGCCGCTGTGCCGGGCCGTGTGTGTCTGGGCTGATCAGTGATGAAGAATATGCCGAGCAAGTTAATTTTGCCCGCATGTTTTTACAAGGCAAAGATCGCGAAGTGATCGACAGCTTGGTCGCCAAGATGGAAACTGCCAGCCAACAGCTGCAATTTGAAAAGGCCGCCGAGTACCGCGATCAAATTCAAGCGTTACGGCGCGTGCAAGAGCAGCAATTTGTCTCGCAAGACAGTGACGATGATCTGGATGTGATTGGCTTTGCAGTCGAAAATGGTGTCGCCTGTATCCATGTGCTCTTTTTGCGCCAAGGCAAAGTGCTGGGTAGCCGCAGCCATTTCCCTAAAATGCCGGCAGAAACCGAGCCAGGTGAAGTGGTTTCAAGCTTTGTCAGCCAGTTTTATTTGGCGCAAGCAGAAGGGCGCACCATTCCAAGCCATATTCTGATTTCAGACGATATTGGCGATGATCTTGGCTGGCTATCGACGACCCTGAGTGAAATCGCCGGGCGTAACGTCCAGCTACAAAGTCGACCAAGGGGTGCTAGAGCGCGATTCTTAAAGTTGGCCAACACCAATGCGCGCACCGCCTTGACCAGTAAAATCAATCATCGGATGACCATCCAACACCGTTATCAGGCGCTACAACAAACCTTGGGCTTGGAGCCGGTTAAACGGATGGAGTGTTTTGATATTAGCCACACCATGGGAGAAAAAACGGTCGCCTCTTGTGTGGTGTTCAATCAAGATGGCCCCCTGAAAAAAGAGTACCGCCGTTATAATATTGAAGGGATCACCGGCGGTGATGATTATGCGGCGATGGCGCAAGTGCTGACGCGTCGGTATAGTAAGCAAGTTGAGCCGGAAAAAATCCCCGACATTATCGTGATTGACGGCGGCAAAGGGCAGCTTAACCGCGCCTGGGAAGTGCTTGAACCCCTAATCGCTGACTGGCCGATTAACCCGCTGATATTAGGTGTGGCAAAAGGCACCAGCCGTCGACCTGGGCTAGAAACCTTAATTAAGATCTCAGGCGAAGAATTTTCGCTGCCGTCCGACTCGCCAGCCTTGCACCTGATTCAACATATTCGTGACGAAAGCCACGACCATGCGATTGCCGGACACCGCGCCGCGCGAGGCAAAGCACGCAAACAGAGTGTACTTACACAAATCGACGGGATTGGCCCGAAACGCCGCCAAGCACTACTCAAATACCTCGGCGGGCTCCAAGAACTGAAAAACGCCAGTGTCGAAGAAATCGCCAAAGTGCCAGGCATCAGCGCAACATTGGCAGAGAAAATTCATTCCTCATTGCAAGGTTAGCGGCAATGGGGCACCATAACCTAGTTACTCCTAAAATAAAAAGCTGAGCATGCGTCTAAATATACCTACCATTCTGACCTTTTTGCGCATTGCGCTGATCCCGGTCTTTGTTGTTGCTTATTATCTTCCCTACGCGTGGGCGCCGTTTGTGGCGGCACTGATTTTTATCATTGCGGGGGCGACGGATTGGTTAGATGGCTATTTAGCACGCCGTTTAAAACAATCGACTCGATTTGGCGCATTTCTCGACCCCGTTGCAGATAAAGTGATGGTGGCGATTGCCATGGTGTTGATTGTCGAGCACTACGCGTCTATTTGGGTCACGATTCCTGCTGCCACCATGATTGCGCGCGAAGTGATTATTTCTGCATTGCGAGAGTGGATGGCCGAAATTGGCAAACGTGCCAGTGTCGCGGTGTCTTGGGTAGGTAAATTTAAAACCGGCTCGCAAATGTTCGCACTGACTATGCTGTTGTGGCATGGCGCCCCTTGGATTGAGTGGTTAGGGTATATTGCTTTGTATGTCGCAGCAGGCCTAACGTACTGGTCGATGTATCAATATATGATGGCAGCCAAAGACGATTTGCTGGCCGATCCTGATGGCGACTAAGCCCTAACGACCCATATCGCCAACGCACCAGCGATAAAAACGCGCGACAGCACGCAACAAAAAACGCAGCCCCGTTAAGGCTGCGTTTTGTCGTTTAGCGCTTAGGAATAGTCAACACAAATGCCGCGCCTTGTAATACCGAGTCCGTGACATGAATGTTACCATCGTAACTAGCGATAATTTCATCGCACACGGCCAAGCCAATTCCGGTGCCCGGGTTCAGTTGATCGGCGCGCACGCCGCGTTGGAATATGCTCTCTCGATAGCACTCCGGCACTCCAGGGCCGTCATCTTCAATGATAAGCTGAAACACCTCGCCTTGATCCTCTACGCGCACTTTCACTTGCTCAAGGCAGAATCGATAGGCGTTTTCTAACAAGTTACCGAGTAACTCCATCAAATCACTGTGGTGTATCGGCAAAGAGGCATGTTGATCAAATGCGCGGATCACTTTAACCGGTTTATCGCGATACGCTTTATCTAACATCCCGGCCAAGCTATCGATAGGCGCAGACAGTGGGCTATCTTCGCGTTTTAACCCACATTGCCCCACCAACGCGCGTTTTAGTTGATACTGCACCATGTCATCCATTTGGCTGACTTGCTCTAGGATCCGTTTGTTCAGTGCTTCACGCGATAAGCGATTGTCGTCTAACAAGGCGTTGGTGGCCGACAAGCGCGTTTTTAAACTGTGAGCCAAATCATCCATCGCGTGACGATAGCGCGTTTTTTGCTTCTCGCGTTGGGTGATCATCCGGTTAAGCGCTTGGGTAACATCTTGCAGCTCATCAGGATAATCATCGTCCAAGGTTTTTTGCCGTGATTCGGTAATCGCAATCAGCTCTCGTGCCAATCGGCGTAGCGGAGAAAAACTCCAATGGCAGGCGGCGATTACCATGGCAGAGGCCGAGAGAAACAGCAAACTGATATAAAACCAGGTCTCTGTCTCTAAATCAGCTAACTGTTGTTTTTGCATATCCACGTTGCGCAGCACAAACAGCCGGTTATCACTGTCGCCAGGTTGCTTATCGGAAGACAGCCGTTGAGCAACCACGTTAAAGCCCGCAATAGACAGGTACTGCGGTTTTTTGGTCAGATCAGGCAACAGCGCGCAAATATCGTCGATATCAAAGGCGCGAACATCGCGGGAGGTCCAAAGCGTATGTTTATCTCGCGTACAAAGAACGGACATATAGTCGCTGCTAGAGGGATCCAGCGATTGGATCCACGCCGTGAGCTCATCGGCGCGAATCAATCCATCTTTACTCAGTTGCGCCATGACCATGGGAACTTGTGAGGCCAGATCGCGAGAATAAGCGGCCATCGAGCTTTGTTGATAGAGCTTATTAATTAAAGCGGCTAGGGCGATAGAAAAAACCAGTATGATACCGATAGACGTCGCAAGCACACGGGTGCGCAATCTTGGTCGACAACGACACAAGGTAAATTGGCCTAGTTTCATGATTCACTCAGCTTGAATTTCAAAAAGATACCCTTGACCTCGCACGGTCGAGATCGGGTTGCTATGGCCGCTTTGGAGCAGCTTTTTGCGCAGGCGACTGATCATCACTTCAATGGTGTTCGGATCGCCATCTTGATCGTGATACAGCACATCGAGCAAGCGCTGCTTGGAAATCACCTCACGGCTATGACGCATCAAATACTCAAACAAATCATACTCAAACGCGGTTAACTCAAGTGGCTGGCCGTTCACCGTCACCGCTTTGGCTAACAAATCGAGCTCAATATCACCGGCGGTAATCGTGGGTTTGACAAAGCCAGCACTTCGGCGCACCAAGGCATTGAGGCGGGCAACCAGCTCCGGCTTTTGAAACGGCTTAACCAAGTAATCATCAGCGCCAGCATCTAGTCCCGTGACTTTGTCTTGCCAGTTCGCCCGTGCGGTCAACACCAAAATAGGCAGGCGCAAGCCTTTGGCGCGAATGTCCCGAATCAAGCTAATCCCATCTTGATCGGGTAGGCCCAAATCAACAAGGGCAATATCGTTGGGGTATTGATCGGCAAAATACAGCCCCTCGCTCGCCGTCTTGGCACAGCGAACATGGTGCCCAAGCTCGGTGAGCTCAGTGTTTAGGTGATGACTTAAAATCGAATCATCTTCAATAATCAATACCTGCATAAAAGCCTCTTTAAAACAAAAAAGCGCCCATGGTTGGACGCATTGATTATAAGTTTTGTTGGCTGAATTGTGCCTGACGTGACGTCGTTCTCTTCGACGGCTTACACCAAAATAATCATTAAGGTGCCGGCGAGTGTCAGGATCACGTTGGCAATCGCATAGGTGCCCGCGTAGCCCAGTGCTGGAATGGTACTGCGCGCGTGCTCATTGATCATATCCATCGCCGGGGCACAGGTGCGTGCGCCAATAATCGCACCAAACAATAAGGCGCGGTTCATTTTAAGCACATAGGCCCCCACCAGATAAGCAATAATCACGGGGATCACGCTAATCACAATGCTGGCCAAAATCACCGAAAAGCCCATATCCGCGATGTAATCAAATAGCCGGCTACCGGCACTTAAACCAATCCCGGCCATAAAGGTCATCAGGCCTAAATCTTTGACCATATTCAGCGCCCCTTGTGGCACATAGCCGAAGGTAGGGTGGTTGGCGCGTAAAAAGCCAAGGCTGATCCCTGCCAGCAGCAAGCCGGCGGCATTACCCAGCCCAAAGGTCACTTGGCCAAAAGTGAGGGTGATCATCCCCAACCCAAGCCCCAGAATAAAGAAGCAACAAAACGCGAGCAAATCCGACATCTGGCTATGAATCGAGATAAAACCAATCCGATCCGCCAGCCCTTTTACGCGGCTTTTCTCGCCACTGATTTGCAACACATCGCCTTTATTCAGAATAATGCCTTGATCCATCGGCATCTCGACTTGCGCGCGTACCACGCGGTTTAAAAAGCAGCCATATTCCGACAAGCTAAGATCGGACAGCTTCTTTTGCGCCACACTGTCGTTTTTCACCACGATTTCTTCTTCGACGATGCGTAAGTCGAGCAAGTCACGATCAAACACTTCTTTGCCGTTTCTAAAACTGGGGTCGAGGCGCGCATGGCTGTCTGGGTAGCCTACTAAGGCAATCTCGTCCCCTTGCTGCAAAATGGCATCACCATCGGGGTTAGCCAAAATGCCGTTACGGCGAATCCGCTCGATATAACAGCCCGTTTGGCGATAAATACCCAGCTCACGCAGATTACGGCCATCAATCCAATCAATCAGCTCTGGGCCAACCCGATAGGCGCGAATAATAGGCAGATACACTTTACGCTGTGACTCACTGCCTAACCCGCGCTCAATTGCAATTTGCTGAGCAGAGTGCTCCAGGTTATGGCGTTGCAGCTTAGGCATTAACTTGGCAAGCACAATCAAACTCACCAAACCGGTAAGGTAGGCCATGGCATAGCCGACACTGAGGTTATCGATCATCATCCCCAGCTGCTCGCCATCGGTGCCGGTTAAGCCAGAGTTAAGCGCATCTTTCGCGCCCACGAGCACCGGAGTAGCGGTGAGTGCGCCTGCCATCATGCCAGTGGCAATGCTGGTATCCAGCCCCAACTGATCTTGAAAAAACAACGTCAACCCAATGGCGCTTAACAACACGGTGAGCGCGAGCAATAGGTAAGATTTTCCGTCACGGAAAAACACGCCAAAAAAGTTCGGCCCTGCCTCGATACCGACACAGTAGATAAACAACATAAAGCCGATGCTGAGTGCGTCGGGCGAAAAGGTAAACCCGGCATTACCAAAAATGATTGCGGTGAACAACACGCCGATGGATCCACCGAGTTGCACACTACCAATTTTGATCTTTCCGACGGCCAGGCCGAGCGCGAGCACCACAAAAAGGAGTAAAATATCGTTTTGAAGCAGGAGGTTATTGACGTCTATATTCACAGCACAAATGTCCGACAGCGCGTGCAGAGGGTTAATGTGGTGAAAATTATACCAACCTTAATCACATTTTGTTGGACAAATTTAGTGAAATACACAGAAAAGTTGGGTAAAAAAAGACCGCTTGGCTGATTTTTTCAACGTAAACAACAAAAAGCCCCATCGACTGATTTTTAAGGCGCCCCTATACAAGCCCCTAGACTCAAGCCAACGCCCCCTCACCTGACCCACAGAATAAGCGCTCGCTAACATTTTGGACATTAAGACATGAAAAGCTAACAAGGTATTTGATAGGCTACTGCCACAATCGACATTTTTAAGGCCTGTTGGATGCCGCAAACCGGCGGGCGGTAGCGTGGAGAAATACTGGATAGAGAAGGCTCTTCACCGGATGTGGTGGAAAGTGTTTCTTTTCAAGTTTTCCGATTAATTGGACAATAAGGAAACACTCTGCACTTGGGCCCTGAATCAGATGAAAGATACAGCACTCTATCAAGCGATCCTTGGACTGATTCCGCCATGGACTGTCGACTCTGTCCAAGTGGATAAAAAGAGCCAACGTATTACCGTGACCATCATGTACGAAAGTCCTTCAGGCGTTGCTTGTCCAACATGTTCGAAAGCGGTAAGAAAGCATGACTCTCGAAAGCGGATATGGCGTCATTTGGATACATGCCAATACGAAACATATCTTGAGGCCCAAGTCCCACGTGCTGACTGTCCAAAGCACGGGGTTCAGACCGTTTCTGTTCCTTGGGCATCTCCTGGTAGTCGCTATACCGAACTCTTCGAGACAAAGATTATTGAAACACTTCAGTTCACTTCTCTTCACTCTGTATCTAAAGCCTTTCGACTGAGTTGGGGAGCCATTGATCGGATAATGAAAAGGGCTGTCTCACGAGGGCTCGCCCGGAGAAATTTAAATAAGGTAGAAGATCTGTTGGTAGACGAAACTGCCTTTTGCCGAGGGCATGATTATGTCACCGTGATGTCGAGCCGAACGGGCCAAGTTCTCGCTGTTGCCGACGGTAAAAGTGAACAAAGCTTAGCAAACTGCTATCGAGTGCTGCCTAACATCGCTAAACAACAGGTCCGCTCAGTCTCGATGGATATGAGCCAAGCTTTTATGAATGCAACCGAGTCCTTCTTTGGCTCACGATCTAAACGCCTGATTGCAGTTGATCATTTCCACGTAGCAAAAGTACTCACCAAAGCTGTTGACGATGTTCGCAAGCAAGAGGTTAACCGTCTACCGCCATACCTTAAACGAGAGTGCTACAGAACGCGTTATGGCTGGCTCAAAAGAAATAGAAACCTCACCGGTCGCCTGAGAGAGCGTATAAACAGATTGGCCAAGCTCATGATAGATACAAGCCTTAGCTGGTTGCTCAAAGAGCAAGCAAGACTAATCTGGTACGGAGGTTCGATCAGAAGCGCAAGGAATCAATGGCTAGAGTGGCTTGCTTTAGTTAAAGCAAGTGGAATTAAACCATTGATGACAGCAGCGGCGACAGTGAAAAAGCACTTACCAGCAATCCTTAATGC